>JANXWM010000702.1 GCA_025351145.1 Chitinophagaceae bacterium | reverse complement strand
TCATGTGTCCACGGGGTTATTGCCCAGTTTTTTGGAACATTATTTTCGCCGGGTATGCTTATGTTTTCAGCCGTTGGGTCGTTTGTTTTGTCGCCGTTATAAAACCGCTCTACAAATATCTGATACCATATCACATCTTTGCTCCATTGCGGCGGTTCATTAAAAGGCGTATTGCTTTTTTGCGCAAATGCATTGAATATATAAACGGTTACCGCAACCGCCACCATTAAAAGCTTCTTCATGTTTTTCTTATTTATGATCCGGATAATTTTTACAAATTTTAAACTTATTTTTTTGAACCGGGCAACAAATCATTGGGCATCGCCTCTTGCATCGCACTCTTGTACGGCTAATACTTTTATGATCTTCAGGTTCACAGTTCTGCGGGCTGTTGAAAGTTCAAACTTATTCTGCAGTACAAGAGTGCGACGCAACGATGCTTAATTGAAAATCTATTGCCGGATTCATAAAATTATTTTACTTCAAAAACAGCTACTTCAAAAGGGCTCAATTCAACCTCATTTTTATGCATTGTATTTTCACCAAACAAGCTTGTATATTTTTTATATCCATCATGCAATATCGCTTTTTGTAATTCATTGGAGAGGTTTACAACCGCTAAAACTTTTCTGCCATTATTGATGCGGTAAAAGCTAAAAACTTTGCTGTTTTCATTTTCTGCATTGGCATATTCGCCGTTTGCCAACGTAGGATTGCTTTGCTTAAGTTTGATCAGTTTTTTGTAATAATTGAATAAGGAATTGGAATCTTTCATTTCTTCTTCCAGTGAAATGCCATCGTTGGATTTTAAGTTGGTTTTATTCCACCACTCGCCTGTATTTTTATACCAGAGCGCCATACCTTTTCCTTCGCCGGATTTGTACCAATCAAAAGCTTCACGCACCGGAATGCTGTTGCCATCAGTGTTTCCAAAGGAAGCATTCCTGCCCTGCATGCCAATTTCCTGGCCATAATAAATGGATGGCACTCCACCAATCAACAGCATTAAGGCAGCAGCGACTTTTTGCTTTTGAACATTTTTTTCTGATGAAGCAAACCTGTCTATATCATGGTTTTCGAGAAAGACAATTTGTTCTTTTCCTTTTGGACAAAGTCGTAAAGTTGTATCTGCTTTATTTATTAATTGCTGTTTATTAAAAGATAATATTGCACCTTGAAGGTTAAAACCAAACATCCTGTCAACACCTGCATTTTGAAAATATTCAAAGCCATAATCTTTCCATTCTGCCTGCTCGGCAACAATTTTTATGCTGGGGTTTATCTTTTTTAAATCAACAAGTAAAGGTTTCCAGAATAATGCGAACAGATTGGTGAGCGCTGGTTTGTTATCCAGATTATCCATTGCATGATCGAGCCGGAAACCATCTGCACCATCTTCAAATTTTCCGTCTTTATTGGGGTCAACAAAATAGGCAAAGAGTTGCTCATTGTAGTTAAGCACTTTCTTGCTCTGCAGATTAACCGTGGTTACTTTTATAACTGATCCATCATAACTATTGAGTTCATGTAAATCAAATACCATGGTAGCCGGTTTTGTATGTGCTGCATCATCAAACAAAATATAATCGCTGTAAGGCGATTGAAGATTGCCTACTGCATCTTTCCACCACAAATGTTTTTCTGTTACATACTGGGTTTCCATGTCGAGGTAAATCTTCATTCCATGTTTATGGATATCTTTTACAAGAGCAATATAATCCTGCATGGTGCCGAACTCCGCATCTATTTTTTCAAAATCGTTCGCGAAATAATTGTGGTAACAATCAGCATCGTACAATGGCAACAGCAAGATGGCTGTAACACCTAAATCCTGCAGGTAGTCAAGCTTTTGACGGAGCCCGTTCAGGTCTCCCTGTAAATCGCCATTGCTGTCGTAAAAGCTCCGCTGGCAAATATGGTAAATAACTTCTCCTTTATTATTTGCACTTATTTTTTGTGACCAAACACTTGATATATTCAGCATCAAGAAAACTGCTATAAAAATATTTTTTTTCATCTTTTATTTTTTGAATTGATATTTTATTTAGAGAATTTATTTGAATCTTTTACTGTGGCACCGATTTCTATTTGTAGTGCCGGTTGCGCTATGCTGAATAATGTTTCAATAGCACAAGTGTGCGACGCAACGGATGCCTGATAGCAGCTATGCAGCCGGGTATATAAAAAACATTATAATATTGAACGATCGTACAATACAGGATTCAACGGCGTATCAATTACTTCGCCAATTGCAGCACCCGGGCACCAGGCTTCCCAGTCTGCCTTTTGGTTTTCATTTTCGGGCTCTGCCAGCCGCATGTCTTTATCCATATAAATCATCGTCATAACCTGCCGCACATTATTTGTTTTGTTTGGGCCGGCCCTGTGAAATACCCACCCGGTATGAAAGCTGATTTCACCCAAATCAAAAGGCTCTACCACTTTTATAAAATCGTTTAACGTTAATTTCTTTTGAATCACTACTTCGCTGTCATCGCTTATCTTAAGTGTTCTGCCTTCCTGTAACAATTGGCTTTTGGCGCTAAATTCTAATGGCCCCAGTTCTAAACCTGTTGTCTGCAAAGGTATCCAGGCAGTAACGGCGTTGTCGTTGCTTAATGGCCAGTAATACTGATCTGCATGCCAGGGCGTATGGCCGCCACCTGGTTCTTTGTATAGAGCCTGGTCGTGATACAATCTTACTCCATCAATTTCTAATAAATCAGATGCAATTTTTGCAAGGCGCTTACTAAAAACGATTTCTTTAACGGCTTCAGATTTTGCCCAGATATTCATTACCTGTAAAAATGCTTTGCCATAGGTGTCTCTTTCTTCCATTGGCTTATCCTGTGTATTTAAGCGGTACACTTCTGATGTAATAGTTTGCATCATATACTCAATTGCTTCAGCAGGCAAAGCATTTTTAAGTTTTATAAAACCATTCTCTTTAAAAAAAGCAATTTGATCGTTTGTAATTTCAAAAGGTTCATCAAAGAGCTTTTGAATAGTTAAAGGCATGTAACGCATAGCTGTAAAATTTGAAACAAAATTACTTTTACCAAACCGCTTCCGCTTGCACCATTGTGGCAGTTTATAGCACAATATTGAATAGATATGTTTAAATTGTACTAAATCAAAAACAAATAGTGCAATATGAAGGCAGTTTTTGAAGATATCAATAGCAGAAAAGGCCTGCATTCTTTTCATGCATTTCAATATTCGGTGCCATTTTTTAAATTCAACTGGCATTATCATCCCGAGTATGAACTAACCCTAATCACAAGCGGCAGCGGCGAAAGAATGGTAGGCGACAGCTACGAAAATTTTTCATCCGGCGATCTGGTATTGCTTGGCCCGCACCTGCCGCATACCTGGGTAAGTAAGAAAGAGAAAGGCTCAAATGCAGCCGCAATCGTTATCCAGTTTTCTCCACAATTCATCCATCATTTTTTTGAATTTCACGAATGCTCAGCATTAAAAAAAACCCTCAACAGCTCAGGCCAGGGGCTGCTCTTTCAAAATAAAGATGATGCCATTAATGAAGAGATAGTGAAGCTGTTGAATAAAGAGGGTGTAGAAAAAATTACGGGCTTGCTTACTATACTCGATCAATTGGCAAAAACGAAATGCAGTAAACTTGCTTCATCTTTTTTTCAGCCACGCATGGGTAAAGAAAGTGAAACCCGCATAAATGCAATATTCCAGTATTTACAAAAACATGCTGCCGAAGCGGTAAGCCTGCAAAATGCGGCGGGGCTTATACATTTATCTGATAGCGCCTTTTGCAAATTTTTTAAGCGCACAACAGGCAAAACTTTTTCGGATTATGTAAATGAAATAAGGATTGGTCATGCCTGTTCTCTTTTAACCGAGTCTGATAAAACCATTGCACAAATCGCTTACCAAACCGGTTTCGAAAGCATTACTTATTTCAACAGAGTTTTTATAAAGAAAAAGAAAATGACTCCCAGTGCATTTAGAATTGTAAACAGCAAAGTTTAAACTGCATAAAATTTCTCTATTTTTTAGGTCGGGCAGCGGTACTTCCATTAAGCATCGTTGCGTCGCACACTTGTACGGCTAATACTTTTATGATCTTCAGGTTCACAGTTCTGCGGGCTGTTGAAAGTTCAAACTTATTCTGCGGTACAAGAGTGCGACGCAACGAAAGCTAAATCCGTGTTCTTTTCTATGGTCCAAAAAAATAGGAACAAATCTTCAATAGTAAATTTATTAACTTACAGTTTATACCAAACAGGCTAACCATACCGCAGCCAATACGTTTATGAACATTAAAATCTTTATAGGGTCTTCTACAGAAAACCTTGCCACAGCAAGGCAGGTAAAGGATTTGATTAATGAAATGGGTACGGTGTTTACAGATATTAACCTCTCCGCAGTTGGCTGGTGGGATGAAGGTGAATTTCCTTTTGGCAAATCGTTTTACGAATCTATATTCAATATTCTTGAACATACCGAAGCGGCTTTATTTGTTGCCGGAGAAGACGATATTGTTGTAAAAAGAAACAAACAGCATTTTGGACTGCGCGATAATATTATACTTGAATTTGGTTTGGTAGAAGGCAGAAAAGGCAGGGGCCGGGCGGTACTTGCTGTAACAGGTTTACCCAACCTGCCAAGCGACCTTGAAGGTATTAACCACCTGATGCTTGAAGAAACAGGAACTGCGGATTTGTTTAAAGAAAAAAACAAACCGAGTATAAGCAGCTGGATAACGCAGATAAGGGATGATATGACGGAGAACCCATCGGTGGATGATTATTTTCCTAAACTCTACAGCGCACTGCGAACAACCATGCAGAATGCAAAAGGTAACGTAACCACCTTCAGGCATAATGATATTGATACCATGTTTGCATCGCTGGTAGAACTGGTTACTTCTGCATCTGACGATGACACTTACATTACCACCATCCTTATCAACAGTATAAAAGATGAACTGCAGGCCTGCAGAAGCATACTGGCCATAGATGTTATGGGGCCAAAGGCATGGATTACCCCAAACGCATACCGCTACCTTGCTACACAAATAACTTATTACCTGCGCAGGAACCAGCAGGGCGATGCATGGCAGCCTGTTTTATCAGAAGACCTGTTCGATAAAATTTTCCAGGCCTGCAGTTTATTAAAGACATATCCAAACATGGAGCAGAGCTTAAGCGGTTTTAATACAGTAGCAGATTTTACCTTCAGCAAAGGGCAGCCAAAATTAGAATTTGCAAGGGTGCTGCTGTGGAGCAAAGAAGAGCTGCTCAGCAGCCTCGGCGATTCTGTAATTGCCATTCACCAGGCATTTAATATACCATTGTTTTTTAAATCAGCAGAGCCAGATACCGACCTCAGGAGCCTTGATTTTGTACTGTTCGAAAAGAACGATGGTTCTGTTTCTGGCTTCTATTCCTCCAAATCTACCGGGTATAAACCGCTGCAATTCAATAACAATATTATTCCCGGCAGGGGCAATGCAAAACAGCATTTTTATTCCCTGTTCAGCAATTACAAATTAATGCTTGCCATAGATGCCCGCGCCATATTAAGAGAAAACCGCGATGCGGATATTTAATTTTTTTTTTAGCCAGGCCGCATAACTTCTATGAGGCTTCTGTTGCGTCGCACTCTTGTACTGCAGGAATATAACTAAGCTTTTAACAGCCAGCGACTCAGCAAAAAGCAACCATCCATCTTGCAAACAGCGGTGAAACAAAAGCACCCGCATAAACATGCAGGCGCTTAATATAAAAGGGTGGGTATTTATTTTTTTGTAAGTATCAGCAGTTCATTTGCCTGCACTTCGGTGGTGTATCTTTTTATACCTTCTTTATCGGTATAGTTGCGGTTGATCAATTTGCCTTCTACCATTACCTCAAGACCCTTGGTAAAATACTTTTCAATAATCTCAGCGGTTTTATCCCAGGCAATTATATTGTGCCATTGCGTTTCTGTTATTCTTTCGCCTTTGGCATTTTTGTAAGTTTCATTGGTAGCTAAGCTTAAGCGGGCTAACTTCTTTCCGCCTTCTAATATTTTTACTTCAGGGGCATTACCCAAATTTCCAATCAGTTGTACTTTGTTCTTTAACGTGTTCATGACTTTGTTTTTAATTGTTTTCAAATTTGCTTTTTCGATTCCGGTGGCCGCCGTTAATAACACAAAATTGCATTCCCGTAAAACAGATAGTCGGTATTTAACCGTTTACTTACGATTATAAGTGCTTTTAAACGTTTAAAAACGGATAATCTTTTGTACTTTAACGGCATGGAAACCACACCCTGCTTATGTTTGGCCTGTGGCAAAACTGTAAAAGGCCGTGCAGATAAAAAATTCTGTGACGATTATTGCCGTAACGCGTTCAACAATAAATCGAAGAGCGAAGAAACTGCTTTTGTACGCCAGGTAACCCAGGTACTAAAAAAGAATCGCCGAATTTTAGAGGAACTGCTTGGTAATAAAGGCACGATAACACAACCTAAATCAAAACTGGTTGATAAAGGATTTAAGTTCAATTATCATACACACCGGTATACCAATCAAAAGGGCGATGTTTATTCTTTCTGCTTCGAATATGGTTACCTTTTACTGGAAGGAGATTGGTATTTAATTGTAAAGCAGGAGCAGTAACAACCACTTTTTATAGGGAAAACAATAACTGATTTATTTTTAAAAAATACTTTTATGTTTAATAAACTGCGCACCGTAATTTATAGCGTGAACGATTTGCAGAAAGCAAAAGAATGGTACATCAATATCACAGGTATCCAGCCCTATTTTGATGAACCTTTTTATGTTGGCTTTGATATTAATGGTTTTGAACTTGGCCTTGACCCGGATAATGGCAATGTGCAGCAGGGCAATAACTCAACTGCATACTGGGCAGTAGATAATATTGATGATGCAGTTGAAAAATGTATCGCTAATGGAGCCGTTTTAATAAACCCGGTTCAAAATGTGGGTGGAACTATTTATGTGGCCATTATTAAAGACCCGTTTGGTAATTGTGTAGGGTTAATTACAGGAGTATAATCCTGATCGCTGCATATCCTTCGCGTTGCTCAATTGAAAGAAGAACCCTGAAGAGTGCGATGCAAGAGGCGATGCCATAAAATACAAAAGCCGGGCTCAAAAAATGAATCCGGCTTTTGTATGTTTATGAATTAGTTTTTTAGAAATCGAACCCGAGCGCAAAATACCAGACAGGCTTGCCACGGAATATTCCATTCATGGGCCAGGCTGTGTCGAGCTTCATAAAATAGCCAAGCAGTGTGCTGCGTACACCAAATCCGTAACCGCCGGCAAAAGGGCCGATACCACCGGCTTTTTGTCTAACCGTTATTGGGCTGTTTGGCGGGCCTGAATAAATATAAGTTGGACGTTCTATTTCTTTAAGCCCTCCGTTCCATGCGGTTCCCAGGTCGATAAACTGCACTAACTGGAAGTTGCGGAGGAATGCATTATTAATAGGTTTATTAAAAAATGTGGTAAATACGGGAAGCCTTATTTCGCTGTTAATTACCAGGGCATTATTGCCGTTTGCTGCATTCTGCACAAAGCCCCGCATATTGAGTGTGAGTGACTGGTAAGCATACTGCACATCTGGCTTAGGCTGGTTAGCGCTGTTGAATTTGGGGCCTACCCAGCCATCAACACCACCGAGGTAATAAATGAGCTTTGCATCGCCAAAAGAAAAATCACCAGCTGCCCTTGTAGCCCAGATAAGGTTACGGTAAATTTTTACATAATTGCGTGCATCGAAGCCAAGGTTAAACGTTGTTTTACCTTTTAGTGATGAACCTTTACCAACGGGGATGTTATAATCAAAATAAATTTTCCAGCGCAAGCCATTCCAGATATTTTGCGTGGGATTGAGTGTATTATCGTGCACATATTCAATTCTTGAAAGCACTGAAGACGAAGTAGAATCTTTTACATCGAGCACTGTTGGGTCGGGGTAGCCTGTATAATCTACAGGTTTTATTATTCCTTTATCCCTGCGCAAACCAACTGATGTGCGGATGCTCTTAACTTCATTCAGCGGATAAGCCGCATTGAACTGGTAAAGGTTTGTAATAACTGCATTATCATAATAGTTAAGCCTGCTTGCGGGATCGAAGAAACCATAATAATTGGAAACATTGCTGCGGTAGTAAGTTAACCCCCAGTCTATGCGTTTACGGTAATTCTGGAGAGAGAGCATTACATCTTTATCGGCCAAAGTAGTACCAAAGCGTATGCCGCCGATAAATTTCAGGTCTTCCATAACATCCGTAACACCAACCCTGAAACTGAAATTAACATCGTTGCCATTATTTAACTGAACAGGACCTGCCCCACCCTGGTAAGGCTGATAACGGTTGACGAGAATGTTATTGGTAATACCTGCCAGCACATAATCTGCACTGAATTTTTTACGGTAATCGAACAAAGAAGTTTTATGCAAAATATTTTCTTTAGCAAGCATTTGCTGTACTTCGGGGGTTATCGCAAATTTGCCTGAATCTGCTTTTTCATTTTCAAACTCATTCTCAAAAACGCTTGGCGGGGCGGCCTGTACAGTATCGGTTTTTATTTCAATGGCTTTGCCGCTTGCTATCCTGTCGCGTTTTAATAATTCTTTTATGTACTGTGTAGGTCTGGCATTTACATTACGTTTACGCAGTGCCACCGAATCTACTTTTAATTTGTACAGGAATTTAAGATCGGCTTCGCGGCGAACTTCACTTACCTGGTCATTATTACCGGCAACCCGTGTTTCGAGTAAACTGCTTTGGTAATTGGTAAGTGGAAATGTATAAGTTGAATCTTTAAACATAGCAAAATAGCTTACGCTATCGGGCTCGGACTTTTGCCATGCCTGTAATGTTGAGTCTATTTCTTTATCAGCGGGGTTACGGAGAACTTCATCTCCTATATAATACAAAGTATCTAAACCATCCCTTTGTGTAGAGAAAAATCCTGCCCACCTGTTGTTAATTCCATTTTCATCATTTACATAAGTAAAGTGGTTAACATTATACTGCATAGGATAACGGGCATTACCATACTTCACTTTGGTAAGTTGTGATATTTGCTTAAACTCGCTGTTGTTTAAAAGATCTACAAGAAAAATATTAAAGTGGTAATTGCTTGGCAGAACTGTATCATTGTTTGGTGCATTTACCCCAGGCCTGTTAGATGCGAAGATGATTCCTGTACGATTTGGAAAAGACACAAAGGTTGGATCAAGGTCATCGTAAACATCATTGGTTATTTGTTTTACTTTATTGTTGTCTATCCTGTAAGTAAAAATATCTGTTTGCCCGTTTTTTACAGCACTCATCAAAAGTGTATTTGCATCCAGCATAAAGCCTGCATCGGTAATTTGTTCAAAGCCTTCTATTCCCTGTTGAAAACGTTTGATGTTTGCTATAACATCATACACAAACATATTAAGCTTTCCTTCTTTACTGTAAATAACAAGAAGCCGGCTACCCTTGCCATCCCATGCAAGAATTGGGTAATTAGGATTTATATCTCCTTGTCTTGTACGCACTCCGTAACTAAGCAATATCTTTTCCTCGAAAAGATTGTTCACGAATTTTACACTATAAACGCCTTTTTTAAATTGAACTACCGCATATGAACTGTTCTTGGGATTTGGATTAGCGGCAAAACGAAAATAATCTGTCTTATTCGTTTCTTCTATAACACTCAATTTACCGCGGGGAGCATTTTTACGTTGTTTTATATCCTGCACATATCTGTCTTCTTCATAAACCATAAAATCTGCCAATACATCTTTAAACTTCTTTTTACAAATACGCTGCGATGCAGTATTCAGGTTTTTATACAGCCTTGCCAAATAGAGAAAGTAGGTTACATTTTCAGGCTTGTAATTTAACGCAATATAATACCAGAATGCATGACCTGCCAAAGTGGGTTTGGCAAATGCAAACTCGTAAAAGTTATTGTATTCACCGCTCAGTATTGCATTTTTTAATTCATCGTCATCCTCTGTACTCCAGTTCTGTGCAGTGTATTTTACATAGCCATCAGTGAGCCATTGCGGCAAATCAAGCAGGGCCTGGTTGCTGGCAAACTCACCAATATCATCCCCAAATAAAATATTATCTGTAAGTATTTTGGCTATGCCTTCGCGAATCTGTTCTTTTAGGTGGCTCTTATTGCCATCATAATAAAGCACCAGTTTATTATTAACCAGTTTGGTTACACCACCGGGGTTTTGCCAGTCAATCCCCAGACCAATATTGCTCGATTTATAATCTTCGTAATTATTATAGATCACCATATTGGCGCGGCGCTGCAGGGAATACTCTACCGCTTCTTCAATAGAAGGCAATTCTTCTTCTGCTACCTGGGCGGCAAATTTTGCTATCTCTAAACCGCCCTGGCTAAAGTATGTATAGAAGTTGGGGCTTTGATAAAATTTCCAATCGAACTTTTTAAACTGAACCCTGTTCTTTCCGTATTCCACTGAATTTACCTGCGCATGGGAGAAATTGGGTAACACTGCAACAAATATAAAAACACAAATAAGTAACCTTCTGCTGTTAACTTGCATATCCTTTCATTAAAGTTCTAAAATTAGTATAATTACTCTAACAGACTGTAAAAATAGTGTTATGATACATCTTCAAATGTTCACGTTCAGCCCCATACAGGAGAACACTTATTTGTTGTGGAACGAAAAAGGCAATGCGCTTATTATAGACCCGGGTTGTTATTTTACCGAAGAGCAGGAAACGCTTCAAAATTTTATTGCCTCCAAACACCTTAAACCCGTTCAACTCATCAATACCCACTGCCATTTAGATCATGTATTTGGCAACAAATGGGTAGCCGAAAAATACAAGCTCGAACTCTTTATTCATGCCGACGAAGAAAAGGTATTAAAGTTTGCCCCGGCAAGCGGGCTTATGTGGGGAATGAGTTTCGACAATTACAACGGCCCGCTTCATTTTCTTAATGCCGGCGATATTATCAAGCTTGACGATGATGAACTACAGGTTATTGCTGCCCCCGGCCATTCTCCCGGTCACATTTGTTTTTACTGTAAAGCGCAAAACTTTTTAATTGGCGGCGATGTATTGTTCCGCGAAAGTATTGGCCGCACCGATTTGCCCGGCGGCAATCACTACCAATTATTGAGAAGCATTAAAGAGCAGCTATTTGTTTTACCCGACGAAACAGTTGTGCACTCTGGTCACGGCCCGCAAACAACTATCGGGCACGAAAAAAAATACAACCCATTTTTGAATGGCACAATATAATTTCTTAAAAAACATTTTTTGGAACTGGGCAGTAGAACATGAATTGAACGTCTCTTGCGTCGCACTCTTGTACGTTCGGTAATTCTACTCAACGCTTCCAGTGCAGTCAGGCTATACATTTGCGGGCTGTGCATTAAATCGGTCATAAAAAAATGAACACTCACGAACAAATAATTGAGCAAACAAAAAAATGGATTACCCATGTGGTGGTAGCATGTAATTTTTGCCCCTTTGCAGCAAAAGAAATAAAACAAAACACCGTTCATTACAAAGTAGAAAACAGCAATGAATTAAAAATATGCCTGCAGACTTTAATAGAAGAATGTGTACGCCTTGATAACGAAAGCACTATTGAAACAACATTGATCATTTTCCCCAATACATTTCAAAAATTTACTAATTACTTAGATTTTGTAGCACTGGCAGAAAAATTATTAAAGCAGCAGAAATACGAAGGCATTTACCAGGCAGCAAGTTTTCACCCGCAATACCGTTTCTCAAAAACACCCGCAGATGATGCAGCCAATTATACCAACCGTTCTGTTTATCCTATGCTGCATTTACTTCGTGAAGAACGCATTGAGCAAGCTTTATTGCGCTACCCTAACCCCGAACAAATTCCCGAACGCAACATAAATTTTGCCCGTGAAAAAGGAGCAGTTTATATGAAAATGCTGAGAGACACATGTTTGTAATAAGCACTTTGCATTTGAATTGATTCGCTTCGGTAAAAGCTCATGCATAATCTGAATGTACAAGAGTGCGACGCAAGTAAAGTTTCATAGTATTCCTGCTGCCCGGCCCCAAAAAATTATTCTTATAACTTTGCGGCTTAACTGTAAAAATTATGGCGGAAGATTTAACCATTGTAAAGGGAAACAAAACCGAACAATATGAAACATTGATACCGCAGATAAAAGCGTTGCTGGATGGTGAACCCGATTTGATCGCTAACCTTGCCAACACAGTTGCTGCATTGAAAGAACAGTTTAGCTGGTTATGGGTTGGCTTCTATTTAGTAAAAAATGATGAGCTGGTTTTAGCGCCTTTCCAGGGACCGGTTGCATGTACCCGCATTCGAAAAGGCCGCGGTGTATGCGGCGCAAGCTGGGCACAGGCAAAGACTTTAATAGTGACCGATGTAGAAAAATTTCCTGGGCATATTGCGTGCAGCAGTTTATCGAAAAGTGAAATTGTAGTGCCTGTTATGCGCAACAATGAAGTGATTGCTGTTCTTGATGTGGACAGTGAATCTTACAGCACATTTGATGAAACAGACCAGCGCTATCTTGAACAAATTATTGAACTGATCAGCTTTAATTAAGGCTCATACTTTTTAGTATTTGGCTGAAAGCTTTGCCATGAATGCCAGAACTCCTGCGATGCCTGCACGGGCTTTAAACGCTGTCCGTTTAAAATACCTGAAACGCAGAGCCCATCATTGTTCCAGAGCGATTGCGTGTTTTTATCCTGTAGTATATCGCTAACTTTTGTAAACTGTAATGACTGCCCGTTTACCATTCTGCTCCATACATGAAAAGTTGCTGTATCGCTTTCGAGCGTTATTAAAATGGGCAGGTTGGGAAATGAATCTTCAATCAGCTTCAGCTTTACAAGATCGTTCCAGTCGTAAGCTTTTGCGTAGCCTGTTTCTGCTACACCAACCACCCAGGATTTCTTTTTCCAGGATCCAGTATCCCTTTTCTCAAGGCTGCCATCAATAGTGCCTTTATCGTAACCCGCAAGGCTGTCGTACCTGCTTTTATAAGTTGAATCCTGCTGCAGTATGGTAGAATTGGGATACATCCTCAACCATGCAGCAAGTGTTGATTGCTGCGAAGGAATTTCTGCAAGTGATGTACCTTTCAATGGCCCGGTAATCGCTTCGCCTGTTGCCTGCCTCCACCAGCTTTTGGTAGTTGCATCTTCAAACATGGCATTGAAATGATCCATACCAACAAGGCGGAAGCTTTCTTTTTTTCCATTCACCATCGGGCTAAAAACCCTGCCTGTTCTGCATACCGTGCAGTAGGTAACCATGATGGGCTGG
>JANXWM010000679.1 GCA_025351145.1 Chitinophagaceae bacterium | reverse complement strand
GTCATTGCGAGGCTCCGAAGCAATCTCCTGTCGTGCGTTATGCTTACTATTTGTGTTATGCCAAGAGATTGCTTCGGAGCCTCGCAATGACGGGCTACGCTTCAATCTTCGCACTGCTCCATAATGCAATACAGTACAAGAGTGCGACGCAAGGAAAGCTTCATAGCATTCCTATTGTTTGGCCCATAATTGCCTTTCTCCCTTTACCGGGGCGGCTAATAAACATCTTTGTGATAACGCCCAGATTCTTTAAGTGAACCTAAATATTCAACCGCTTTTTGCTCATCAATATTTTTATGTTGTGCAATAATGCTGATCAATGTTTTTTCAACGTCAACACTCATCGGCTCTTTGGTGCCGCTAATAAAAATACTTGCACCATTTTCTATCCATTCAAACAACTCTGCTGCATGTTGCTGCATTCTGTGCTGCACATAAACTTTATGTTCCTGGTCTCTCGAAAAAGCGGTGTTCAGTTTTGTGAGTACGCCTGTTTCGAGAAACGATTGCATTTCGGTTTGATATAAGAAGTCTGAAACAAAATGTTGCTCGCCAAAGAAGAACCAGTTACGACCGGTAGCAGCCTGCGCATCACGCTCAAATAAAAATGAACGGAACGGCGCAACACCAGTGCCAGGGCCTATCATGATAACGTCTTTATCTGCCGCAGGCAACTTGAAGGCATTGTTCTTCTGCACATAGATTTGCAGCGTTGTGCCTTCTTTTAAAGTTGATAAATAATCTGAACATAAGCCATGACGAAGGTGGCCATCAACATTAAATGTGTTGCGGCTTACGGTAAGATGCACTTCGTTTTCGCCATGCGCCAAAGGAGATGAAGAAATGGAATACAACCTTGGAATAATGGTGCCGATGATAGAAACCAGTTGCTGAACATCGAGGGTTTTATCGGCGGGATAAATGCGTAGAAGATCTGCAAGATCCATTCTTATGGAAGGGATTTCTTTGTCAACCATTTTAGCGTAAACCTGTATTACCCTTGTTGGCAAATACTGTATGCTGAGTTTGTTGGTGAACAAGTCTCGTGCTTTATAAGATCCGTCTTTATACTGCAATATTTCTTCGCCGCTTAACTGTAGTAACTCAAGGATTTTGTTTACCACAGTTTGATTATTCTTTGCAACTACACCAATAGCATCTCCCGCCTCGTAACTGATGGGCTCTTCCGTTGTTATTTCAACATGATAGGTTTCTTTGTTAGAGCCTTTATCATTTAAATTGATACTTTTTACCACGGTGCCTTCGTAAATTTTTCTTCCGGGTTTTGCCGGCTTTGGTTCGGCTGTTGGTTTTGCTGTAACCGTTGGTGCAACTGCATCAGCACCTGAGGCTATTGCTGTATTAATGAGATCATTGATCCATGCATTGGCATCGCTTTCAAAATCAACATCGCATTTTTTGATGGGAATAATTCTCTGTGCACCCAACTGGTTTAAACGGTTGTCTACATCTTCACCTGTTTTGCAGAATAAAGGATAAGCAGAATCGCCTAAAGCCAATACACCATATTTTAAATGATTCAAAGAAAGCTGGTTCTGCTGAATATGATCATAGAATTTCTTCGCAGCTTCCGGAGGTTCGCCATCACCTTGGGTGCTGATAACAACCAGCAGACAGGATTCTTTTGAAAGATCAGTCAGCCGATATTGATCAAGGCTTTTTATTTTGGACTGAATACCCTGCTTCTTTAAACGGTTGCTAAAATCAACGGCGACTTTCTTTGAATTGCCTGTCTCTGTCCCGTAAACAATCGTGCTGCCAGAAAGTGCAGAAGGACTTGAAGGCGCTAATTCTTTTGACAGCTTTTCGGGGATGGGCTGTCCTGTTAAAGCAGCAATATATCCGCTGATCCAGATCAGTTCGTCTCTTGTAGCACCTTCTACCAGATCTTTAAGTGACTTAATTTTAGGCTCTGCTAACATGTGATAAATGTTGAGTATTATTTATTAATGATATTAGTTCGGGATAATCCTGCAATGGTTTAAAATATTGGTTCCTTTCTTTATTGTTTGGCAGCCATGCAAACTGTTGATACAATGCTGTTACCCTACCCATGATAATGAGTGACGGGCTTGCAAACTCCTGGTGTAATTGGCTGTTAAAAGTTCCAAGATCAAACTGATGCACATGTTGATATGGTGTTGTTGCCTGTTCAATTACAAGAAAAGGAATAGCCATATCAGCGCCAGCTTTCAAAAGATTGCTAACCAATTGAGGTAGTGCATTGCCCGTCATATAAAACACCAGTGTATCTTCAAAAGAAGCCAGATGTTTCCATGCATCTTTTGAGATCGCTGAATCCTGGTAATAAGTCATGATGCGAACACCGGTTGCATAACCTCTTGCTGTAAGTGGAACGCCGGCATATGCCGAAGCTCCCGATAAGGCAGTTATACCTGGTACAATTTCGTATTCTATATTATGTTCTTTTACTGTTATAAGTTCATCCAGTACATTTGAGTACAATGAAATATCGCCACCTTTTAATCTTACAACAGTTTTATAAGAAGCGGCAAACTGAACAATGAGCTCGTTGATTTCTGTTTGAGGGGTAGATGCATTGCTGCCGCCCTGCTTGCCAACGGGAATTATAATTGCTTCGGGGTTTACAAATTCTTTAATAATTTCTTCACTCACCAGCCTGTCTGTTATTACCACTTCTGCTTTTGCTAAAATGCGTACAGCTTTAATAGTCAATAGTTCAGGATTACCCGGCCCGGCCCCTGCAAAATATACTTTACCAAAATTTGAGGTTTTCATTTGCCTATAATTTTGTTGGGTTATGGTATAAAATAAATAACGCGGCCTCTATTAGTCTACTAATTTTGTAGGTTAATATATTCAAGTATAAATCAGGTTTGTGTGTCATTTAAAAAAATTAAAATAAAAAAGTGGAATGAGGTAATGAATTGCAGATGGTGCGATAACTGTGTGTTAACAACAACACTCATTAGATGCCTTGTTCATACAGAACTGCATATAACAACAACAATGGAAGGAATTGAGCTTATTCATTAGTCTACCTAATTGGTGTACAAAGAAACATCAGAATCATTAGTCCACCAAAAAAATAGGGAGTTTAACCAATAAAAAATAAGTGAACGTTTGTTTGCCGCAAATGACGATATAGTAAAATGATCACTTGATGTTCAGGTGTTATGGGTTTAAAAAGCTGAATAGTATTGATTGGGTACAAGAGTGCAACGCAAAAGAAGCCTTATTATTGATTCAAAATAAAGGCTAAAAAAAGATAACCGAATTGAAAAATCTTTTTCAAAATGAAGGCTTAAGTGTATCAATTATTTATTTTCCTTTTGTACTTAGCATCAGGAATGTTATGAAGCTTAGGTTGTGTCACTCACTTGTACGTTCGGAACTGTGAGGAACAAACAGCGAGCCCCGCAACTACTGGCTGTGAGCAATATACACTGAGCCTGAGCCAACAGACCAAAGTTCATATTTATTCTTTTGTACAAGAGTGCGACGCAAGAAAAGTTGCACAAAGATTTTAGCCTGGTTCAAAAAAATGTATTTATTCAAATTCAATTGTACCAAATTTTTCAGGATCATGATAACTCTTCCTGGTGAGCTGCCAGCTTGAATAAACGGGGTTTCGGTCGTAATCAATGCGGTAAAAATTGGCCCGCCATTGTATTCCTTTTACAGGTGGTGTATTACCCATTGGGGAAAGAAGGGAGAAGGGAATAAAAAATTCTGCAGTCCAGGTAAACCTCTTATCTGTGGTGTTTTTTTCATTGATTGTAATAGCATGAATGGTTTTTCTTGAACCT
>JANXWM010000675.1 GCA_025351145.1 Chitinophagaceae bacterium | reverse complement strand
TGTATTGCGACACTTAGTTTTTATATCCCGGTCCCTTTAAAAACCTGCCGGGTGTTGCTCCTGTGTGTTCGCCATTTTTCAATACCTGTGTGCCGTTTACAAATACATCTGTAATGCCCGTGGCAAACTGCTGTGGCTTATCGAATGTTGCATGATCTTTTACAGTAGCAGGATCAAATACAATAACATCCGCATAATTACCTGCTTTAAGTTCGCCGCGTTTCTGCAACTTTAAATTAGTGGCGGGTAGTTTCGCTAATTTATAAATAGCCTGCTGTAATGAAATTATTTTTTCATCTCTTGCATAAGTGCCCAACACTTTTATAAAATTTCCATAAGCCCTTGGGTGCGGGTTCGATTTAAGAAAAACACCTTCCGGGCTGTAACTGCCTTCATCGGACCCAAAACTTACCCAAGGCAAAGCAACCTGCTTTTTTACATTGTCTTCGTTCATTAAAAAATAAGCAACGCCAATTCTTGTACTGTCCTGCACAATTAGATCCATGGCCGTTTCTTCCGGAGAAGTACCGCGCATCTTTGCCACTTCGGCCAGTGTTTTGCCTGTATATTTTTTTAGTGAACCCTGTTTAAAGGCAAGCAGCAAAACATTATCAGGCGAGCCGCAGCCATAGTATAAATTTTCCCAATCGGTGGCGTTGGTGTTCATCGCTTTTTTCATTTGCATACGAATCGCAGGATCGTGCAAACGCTGCCATAATTTATCAAAACCACCATCCTGCAACGATGGCGGAAAAGAAGCTGTAAGCCCCGTGGCACCTGCAAGATAAGTGTACATGTCGGCTGTAATTTTCAGGCCGTTTGCCCTTGCTTTTTCTACCTGTTTAATTACACTGTCCATCTTGCCCCAATTATCTTTACCTGCCGCTTTAAGGTGATAAATCTCTGCTGGTATATTTGCTTCTTTCGCAATAGTGATCAGCTCGTCCACAGCTTCATTCAGTTTATTTCCTTCGCTGCGCATGTGGCTTATGTACATGCCGCCATACTTCGATGCTTCTTTACAAAGCGCAATCAGTTCATCTGTTTTTGCAAAGAATGCAGGTGGGTAAATTAACGATGACCCAACACCCATGGCACCTTGCTGCATGGCTTCATCAACTAATAATTTCATGCTGTCTAATTCTGCGGCTGTTGGTGCACGGTCATCTTCACCCACCACATATTCTCTTATAGTTGTAGCGCCAACAAACGATGCCACATTACAACTGATGCCTTTTTTCTCAAGGTAATTAAGGTATTCACCCAGCGTATTCCATTCCACTTTATATTTTATATCACCCTGCCCGTTCTGCATTTGATCTTTCATCTTCGCATTCAATGGCCCCATGCTTTCGCCTTCGCCCATTACTTCAAGTGTAACGCCCTGCCGCAGGTCGCTCTGGCTGCGGCCATCCTGAATCAGCGGTTCCGTAGCCCAGCTCAGCATATTAATAAAACCCGGTGCAACAGCCATACCTTTTGCATCCATTTCATTTTTTGCAGATGCATTTTTAAGATCGCCGATGAATGCAACCGTATCTGCATTAATGGCTATATCTGCTTTATACGGTTCGCCGCCATTACCATCATAGATCATCCCGTTGCGGATGATGGTATCGTATACCGGCTTATTATTACACGAGATAACTACTGTAACCGCAAAAAGAAAAACAAATGAAATTCTCATAGCTAAAAGGTTTAAGTAAATGTAATAATAAGTGCAGCAATTATTCAGGAATTATTATTGGCCGGGCTGAAGAATATGAATGAAGCATCCGTTGCGTCGCACTTCTGTACTGTTAGATATTTATTGAGTTTTCAACACCCTTTTAAAGTTCCAAGTCTCTTTGCTAATATCTCTAAGAGCAAAATAGAACTGAGATAAAATACTTATTATTTAAAAAATTATTTTTATCTTGTTTAAAATTAATTCAATGAGAAAAGTAATTTATTGTCTTTTAATACTTACATTACCTATATTAAGTATAAGCCAAAATAAGGACTCACTTAGGCAAGCACAAGAAATCAATTTTTTCAAGAAAAAAATTGAGTTGCTAAAAATGAAAAAAACGATTGATACGTTACAACTAACGATTGATACACTTGAAGGGAGTCAACCTTATATTCACAAACGAGGCAAGAATTATGTATATAGAATAAAAAAAATAAGAGGAATTGGCGATTCCAGTGCTTCAAGAATAACTTTTATAGCTGGTGTAGGGGCTTCTTATATTCCAATTCAGCTTTATGCAATTCCTATAATTAATCAAACGTCGAATGCAGTAATAATTGAAAATGCAGCAAGAATAAAATCAAATTTTTCTGTAGGCATCGTGTATTCGCCCAGTTATTATGATATTAAAAGTTACAGAATACAAATTGATTCTCCAGACATAGAAACCAAAAAAGCTAACCTTGAGCATGTTGCGAGAGGCTGGTCGTACGCTGCTTTTTTTAATCC
>JANXWM010000621.1 GCA_025351145.1 Chitinophagaceae bacterium | reverse complement strand
TTTGCCTGTGTTGCTACAGCCAATAAAATAGCTACCATCTTTTACAATATGGTTACCCAAAAGAAAATATTTACCCCGCTGGATTTAAAGGCGTACCAGGAAAAGCAAAGAACTGCCAAAATAGCTTTCTATGAACGTAACCTCATTGAACTAAAGGCTGCCGCTGCTTAGGAGTTGTATAGAAGCGTAAATTGAAGCGAAGTGATGTATAGCCGGAGGTAAAATTATTGTTTATCAAGCAAGGCTTCGATTTATATGGATATTGCACTAAATAAAAAATAATGGCGAAAAGAAAAGAAGGAGCATTTATTGAAATAGTATTGCCGAATGGAAAATACGCCTACGGCAGAATTTTACAAAAAGCAAGTTTTGCATTTTACAATATTTATTCTGATAACAATATTTCAGATATTAATGCCATACAAAAAAGTGAAATTCTCTTTATAAATTCTGTGTATAAATATGCCATAACCAAAAACCGGTGGAAAATTATTGGTGTTTTAGATATTGAGCCAAAGTTGAAAGAATTGCCAATGGAATTTATTCAAGATAATTTAGCGCCAACTCAATTTGAAATTTATAATCCTAATACTGGAGAGGTAAGGTGCGCAATAAAAATAGAGTGCATAGGTTTAGAAAGAGCTGCAGTTTGGGAGCCAGAACATGTGGAAGAAAGGATTATCGATTTTTTTGAAGAAAAGCCAAATAAATGGTTTGAATCATTGAAAATAAAAGATTAATTAACTATGATTTCCAAGCCATTTAAGTTAAATACATTTGAAGCATACTGTGCCCATGTTGGTCGCCTTACGAACACGGCTACGCTTCAATCTACGCTTAGATAAAAGCTCAATATATAATCCAACCGTACAAGAGTGCGACGCAAGTAAAGCTTCATAGTTGTACATTCGTTGGGCACAAAACAAAATCTGCTTCAATCATAAATTACAGTCGCATGTTTTCTAAAATTATAACCGCATTGTTCTTGGTAATTTTTATTCTTACGCAAAGCGCCAATGCGCAGCAATATAAAAAACTGCACTTCAAATCTATTGTTGTTGATACGCACAACGACATTCTTACAACAGCGATTGACAAGGGTTACAGCTTTGATGAAAACCTGCGGGGCAAAACACATTCAGACCTGTGGCGCATGAAAGAAGGCGGCGTGGATGTGCAAATTTTTTCGGTGTGGTGCGATGGTGAAAAACAAAACCCTTTTGCCTGGGCCAACAGGGAAATAGATACGCTGTATGCCACGGCAGCAAGGCATCCTGGCCAAATGATGCTTGTAAAAACACCGGATGATTTAATGCAGGCAGTAAAAGAAAAAAAACTTGCCGCTATGATGGGTGTTGAGGGCGGCCACATGATGGAAAATGATCTTTCAAAATTAGACAGCCTGTTTAAAAGAGGCGTTCGTTACATGACGCTTACCTGGAATAATTCTACGCCGTGGGCAACTTCGGCAATGGCAGAAACGCATGATTCGCTGCTGCACCAGCCGAAAGGTTTAAACGATTTTGGCAGGCAGGTTGTTAAGCGCATGAATGAACTCGGCATGATGGTTGACTTATCGCATGTGGGCGAAAAAACATTTTGGGATGCGATAAATACCACCACAAAACCGGTGATTGTTTCGCATAGTTGTGCATATAGTTTGTGCCCTTCATTCAGGAACCTAAAAGACGACCAGATAAAAGCTGTTGGTAAAAATGGCGGCGTTATCCACCTCAATTTTTTCTCCGGCTTTTTAGACAGCAATTATCAAAAGAACACCAATGCGTTTAATGCAAAACATAAAGCAGAAAGAGATTCTGTATTAAAAACCGTTACCGATCCATACTTTGCAGATGATTATCTTTTTGCAAAATATAAAGACGAAGTGGAATCGCTGCGGGCACCGTTTCATTTGCTGTTCGATCATCTCGATTATATGGTAAAGCTGATTGGCATTGATCATGTTGGTCTTGGTTCCGATTTTGATGGCATTAACTCAGCACCGCAGCAATTAGATGATGTAACCAATTACCCGCTTATTACAAAAGAATTGCTCAACAGGGGCTACAGCAAAAAAGACATTGCGAAAATATTGGGTGGCAATTTTTTACGCGTATTTAAAGCCAATACAAATTAATTTTTTTGGGGGCCTGCTGCATAACATTTACTGATCGTCCGTTGCGTCGCACCCTTGTACGTTCGTAACATTTTGGAACAAAAGCTCATAACTATTCTTCAGTACAAGAGTGCGACGCAAGTAAAGCTTCATAGCAGTTCAATTGCCCGGCCCATCATTTGTTTGATTACTTTTATGAACGCCGTATGTTTGCAACATGTCATCACTGGAAAACATAAAAACGATATGTGTGTGCGGTGCCGGAACTATGGGCAGCGGCATTGCACAGGTGGCGGCACAGGCGGGTTTTAAAACCATCCAGTTTGATGTAAACGAAATCATGCTGCAGAAAAGTAAAGCGGCAATAATATCCTCTCTGCAAAAGCTTACTCAAAAACAAAAGATAACTGAAGAAGAAGTTGCAGCAATACTTGAACGCATCAGTTTTACAAATTCTTTTGAAAATTGCAAAGCTGATATTATTATTGAAGCTATTGTTGAAAAGAAAGAAATTAAAGTTGAACTGTTTAATAAGCTGACAGCAATAAATCATGCCGAAACTATTTTTGCCAGCAATACCTCTTCTATTTCCATCAGCGAAATTGCTGAAGCAACAACAGTTGCAACGCATGTGGCCGGTATGCATTTTTTTAACCCTGCTCAATTAATGAAACTGGTGGAAGTTGTGCAGGCAAAACACACAAGCGAAGCAGTAATACAAACCCTTGTTGCCCTTGCAAAACAAATGGGTAAAACGCCTGTTGTATGCAGAGATGCTCCGGGTTTCATTGTAAACCATGTGGCCAGGCATTACTATCTTGAAGCAACTTTACTCGCAGAAAAAGGGTTGGCAAAAATTGAAACGATTGATGCAGTAATGGAAGCTACAGGCTTTAAGATGGGCCCCTTTAAACTCATGGATCTTATTGGTATCGACATTAATTATTCTGTAAGTAATATTGTGTGGGATGCATTGGGCAAACCTGAAAGGCTCCGCCCGTCTGCATTGCAAAAAGAAAAAGTTGAGCGGGGGGAATTAGGAAGAAAAACCGGCAAGGGATTTTACAATTATACAGAAGTTAAAGAAGCATAATGGAAGATTTTGCAATACAGCATAACAGCTCGCTTTCAGGTAATGATTTTATTCTTGTAACCGGTGCAACCGGCCTTGTGGGTTCTCATTTAGTGCAGTCATTGGTGCAGCAGGGAAAAGCTGTAAAGGCATTGTACCGCAAGGCTGTACCGCAGTATAAGGGTGCTGAAAAAATTGAATGGATAAAGGGCGATATCATTGATATTATTTCACTGGAGGAAGCAATGCTGGATGTAAAGCAGGTATATCATTGCGCTGCAATTGTATCGTTTAACCCCAAAGAAAAAAAGGCGTTGAACGATACCAATATTGAAGGCACAGCCAACGTGGTAAATGCCTGTTTAAATAAAGGCGTTGATAAATTACTTTTTGTTAGCTCGGTTTCGGCTTTGGGAAGGATAAGAAAAAATGAGGTGATTACAGAACAAATGAACTGGAGCGAAGAAACCAGTAACAGCGAATATGGCAGAACAAAATTTTTTGCTGAAATGGAAGTATGGCGCGGTGTGGGCGAAGGTTTAAACTGCATCGTAGTAAACCCTTCTATCATTCTTGGCAGTTCAGACTGGAGTAAAGGTTCGGCAGCGATTTTTAAAAATGCATACAAAGAATTTCCCTGGTACACAGATGGCGTTACGGGTTTTGTAGATGTGCTCGATGTGGTAAAAGCAATGGTGCTGTTAATGGACAGCCCCGTTACCAATGAACGCTTTATTCTTAATGCAGATAACATTGCTTACCGTGATCTATTTAATGTAATTGCAGATGAATTTGGCAAGCAACGTCCGCAAAAAAAAGTAACACCCACTATTGCTGCGTTGGTTTGGCGTTTAGAAGCTGTAAAGGCTGCTTTCAGTGGTGCAAAACCGCTGCTTACAAAAGAAACTGCAAGAACGGCACAGGCGAAAGCGTACTTCGATAACAGCAAATTATTAACCCATTTTCCCGGGTTTAAATACCAATCTTTTAAAGAAAGTGTTGCAAGAATATGCTGCGAGTTTAAAGAAATGTATTCGCTTGATTGATGCAGTTTATACATTACAACAAGCCCTGTTATTTTTTGAACCAGACTTTTGAATTGCTATGAAGCTTTACTTGCGTCGCACTCTTGTACAGCCAGACTAATGTTCAGCTGCAAGCTGCACGCCGTCAGCTACAGGCAAGAAACTCAATAGCTTGTAGCATGCAGCCTAAAGCTCATAGCAATTCTTCAGTACAAGAGTGCGACGCAAGTAAAGCTTCATTCCTGTACAAATGCCCGGTACATAAATGTATTATTGAAAGCTGTTATTTTTTTTCGTCCATAACTTTCTTCCATAGTTCGGGAATGCGTTTTATCCAAACCACTTCACGTTTTTTCTCAATTACATTCACTGCTGGTGTGCCCCAGTAAACCTGGTTGCCTTCTATGCTGGATACAACGCCGCTTTGCCCCATAATAACCGCATTGGCGCCAATGCTGATGGTTTTATTAATACCGACCTGCCCCCAAATGGTAACGCCGTCTTCAATGATATTTGCGCCGGCAATGCCTACCTGTGCGGCTATTAAACAATTTTTACCAATGTCGTTATCGTGGCCCACATGCACCATATTGTCGATCTTGGTTCCCCTCCCTATTCTTGTACTGGCAGTTACGCCGCGGTCGATTGTGCAGTTGGCACCAATTTCTACATCATCTTCTATTACCACGTTGCCGCAGCTTTGCATGCGTTTGTACCATACATCGCGGTTCTTTTTTGTGTTGTAATAAAATGCATCACTGCCAATAACGGTGCCAGACTGTATAACCACATTATTGCCTATTTGGGCATAATCCATAATGGTTACATTGGGATGAATGATGCAGTTGGTGCCAATGGTTACATCCTTACCAATAAAAACGTTGGGCATGATGACTGAATTATTGCCAATAACAGCCGTATCGCTGATGGCCTTTACTGCGGGTTCAAATGGCCTGAAATGGTTGACAATAGTAAGGTAAGCTTCAAAAGGTTCATTAACTACCAGCAGGGTTTTGCCCTCGGGAATTTTTACATCTTTTGTATTGATGATAATATATGTGGCTGCGCTTTGAAGGCATATATCATAATATTTCGGGTGGTCTACAAAACAAATATCGCCGCTTTCTACTTTATGGATTTCGTTAATGCCGGATGCCTGCTTTGAAGCATCTCCAACCACTTCGGCTTTAATAAGATCTGCCACCCATTTAATGGTTACAGGTTGGGGAAATTTCATCTTGTTTATTTTTTTACAAATGTAAAGTGTAAGGCTTCGATTGCTTTAGTTTTCTTATTTTCAGTAAATATTGAAAATATAATAAATTAATATAACTTTGCTTAACAAACAGCAGTTATGAAAACTAATAACAATAAAGCAATCATCTACGATGATAACTGCCCGCTATGCAAAGCATATACTTCTGCATTTGTAAAAGGTGGTTTTTTGCAAAAGGAAAACAGGATTGCATTTTCGAAAGTGAATATGCAGCAGTTTAATATTGACTGGCACAGGGCAAAGCATGAAATACCTCTTGTAAACTTACAAACAGGTGAAGTAAAATATGGAGTTGAAGCGCTGTCAGATATTTTACAGCAGAAAATTCCAATAATAAAATCAATACTGAAAGTCTATATACTCAATTGGTTTTTCAGGAAATTGTATAAGCTTATTTCTTATAACAGGAAGATCATTGTTGCATCTGAAGAGCAACATCTTCCATCAATTGACTGTACACCGGATTACAGTTTTTTGTGGCGGTGGTTGCTAATCATTATATGTTACAGTCTCTCAAATTTTTTTATTGTTACTGCAGCAAACAGGGTATTTTTATTTTACAAGATACATCAATGGCCATGGCTTATTACATGCTGGATGATTGTTCCTGTAATTCTTAGTATGCAATGTTCAAAAAAGAAAGCAACAGATATTCATGCGCATGCATCCGTTACTGCAACGATAACTGGATTTTTATTGTTTATATCAAGTTATTTTTTAAAATATTTTTATCAAACGTCACTTGTATTTTACAGCATATTATTATTGATTTTATGGATAAGTGCAAAGCAGATAATAAAAAGATATCATCATATAAAATATTTATATACCTGCTGAAACCCTTTGTATATGATTGTTTCAGCGATTTCATGTTTGCAATAAGTAACAACTCTTTTACCTGTTTATGCATGCACCATGCATAATACTCTCCCCGATTAATTACAGTTAATGCACATTGTAAAAAAAAATGTGAATAAAATTGTTGCAAAAATTTTTTGTGTTAGAAAAAACTATTTATAATATTGTGTAGGGAATTTTATTTCCCATTACTTACTAACCCATCTATATACAGAATCCCGCTTCGGCGGGATTCTTGTTTTTGTTATGAAACGCTATTTTATTATTTATAAACCTTACCTTGTATTATCTCAATTTACATCGCAATTGGGTAAGCAAACACTTGCTGATTACTTTAAATTACCCAAAAATATTTACCCTGTTGGCAGGCTTGATGAAGACAGCGAAGGTTTGCTGATTCTTACAAATGATGCTAAGCTAAATCACCGCTTGCTTGATCCTTATAATGCGCATGAACGTGAATATTGGGTACAGGTTGATGGCGCAATTCCGCAGCAGGTAATTATACATTTACAGAAAGGTGTGGAGATCAATTTAAATGGAACGATGTATAAAACAAAGCCGTGCATTGTTTCTTTATTTAATGAAGCCCCATTACTGCCGGCAAGAACTCCGCCAATCCGTTTTAGGAAAGAAATACCGTCGCCCTGGATAAAGATAATTTTGACAGAAGGCAAGAACAGACAGGTACGCAAAATGACTGCAAAAGTTGGTTTTGCTACCTTGCGTTTAGTACGCAACCGTATTGAAGGTATTGAGTTAGGCAACTTGCAACCTGGAGAAATGAAAGAGCTTTCTGAAAAAATGATCTATAAAAAATTGTTCAATGAATAACTATTACGAAACATCAAAAGATGCATATTTTATAAGCACGAACCAGAAAAAACTTGATATGGATGTTATTTATCAATACTTATCGCAGGAATCTTATTGGGCGAAAGGGATACCAAGATCAGTTGTAGAAAAATCAATTGCAAATTCATTATGCTTTGGTGTGTATTGTGGCAGTACACAGGTTGGTTTTGCGAGATTGATAACCGATAAAGCAACCTTTGCATACCTGGGTGATGTTTTTGTTTTGCCGGAGCACCGCGGCAAGGGTTTAAGCAAGTGGCTGATGCAGACAATTCATTCACATCCTGAATTACAGAACCTGCGCAGATGGTGGCTTGGTACAAAAGATGCGCATGGTTTATATGAGCAGTTTGGCTGGACAAGAATTACTGATGATGTTGCCAAAAGATTTATGCAAAAACATAATCCTGATGTGTATGCAACCTTACAGTGAGCAAGCTTCGCAATGTTCAGTTATAATCAGAATGTACAAGAGTGCGACGCAACCAAAGCTTCATAACTGTTCTGCTGCCGGGTACATAAAGACTTTACAAATTTTATTGATACCTGCTAAAAAACGCTTGTATGGTTTTTGATAAAGACGGCCCTTCTAAAACCGGTAAGCAATATTGAAATTCCTTCGCAAGGTTAATATGGGTTAGCAGGTCTTCGTTTTGATTACAGCTATAGCACCAGTTTTGATTAAAGAGGCGCTTTGCCAGGTACTCCTGTTCTGTTTGCCCGGGCGTAGGAATAAGGATCGATTTTTTTTGCATAGCTAAAACTTCCATTACGGTTGTATACCCGGAGCGGCTTATAATAAACTTGCTTTGGGCAATAGCCTGCTGCAGCTGCATTGTGGGCAAATGATTAAGGATAGTACAATTAACCGGGGCTATTATTTTTTCAGTGCTTGCCGGTTTTCCGCGAATGATGAGTACGCTGTTATTAAGGTGCGGGGCGATAGACAATATTTTCTTTTCAAGCAGAGTTCGTTGTGGTTCGGGGCCGGAAAGTATAACGAGGTAATCGAATTTTTGTTTGTTGGTTTCCTGTAACTCAAACCTTGATAAAGCGCCAATATATTTTACAGGAACAGCAGGCAATTTATTGGGATGTGATAAATTTCCCGCAATATTAAAACTGCCTTCAAAGTCGGGAACCCAGCATTCAGTAAACCGTTTAATGTATTTATAATTGACTCGCTGCAAAAGATATTTGATCCAGTTATAAGGTGCCTCAATGCTTAACTGGTGCGTAATAAATATGCAGGGTACCTGTTTAGTATATAAACCAAAACGGTTATCAGAAATAACAAAATCGATATCTAATTCCTTTACTGTTTTTTTAAGCCAGTTGTTCTCCCTCCGTATGCTTAACAGTATTTTAGGTATTTGTTCTAAAATTTTAAATACTAACCATCGTTTATGTTTTGAGTAGTGCATATTGTAACCGGATAAAAAAATGGTTTTTAGTTGGGGAAATTCATGCTTTAAGAGGGTTAACTGGTCGCCGGATGAAGCAACAATTACTTCGCAACCAGCCTGTTGAAGCAGCCGTATTACAGGTATGCAGCGTGTTGCATGGCCAAGCCCCCAATCTAATGGTGCAATAAGTACTTTATATTTGTGGATAAATATTCTTTGCAAAATTTTACACAAAATTGTTATTGTATAAAAAACACTTATTTTTAATAACTTTAATAATGCGGAAGATAAACCAAACCATCATTTTTTTGTTACTAAGTTTAATGATTTTTACATCCTGTGGTGTAAGTAAACATAGCAGCGATGTAAATGTTGGCAAATGCAGATGTCCAAAGCTTTAATTATAGTAAACCAAATTTTATTAAATAACGATTGTAATCCAGACTTGCCATGACCTCCCAAAACAGAGACTTGCTGGTTCTTACAAAAAGAGAAACGATGAACGCATCGGAACTTGAGCACGAAGTTGAACTTCTTGTTGATTTGCTTTTTCATGTTGAAAGCCTGGATTCATTTTGTGTCGCCAACGAAGTAATTGACGTTAACCGGTACAAGATTATCCGCAAACCGCACGTGATTAAACAAATTGTAAGAGGTTTAAAGTTAAATGCATTTGTATTTATCAGCAATTTGAATTAGCATTTTTCTAAGTGCAGTAAAACGAATTTAACTCTGGCTCAAAAGCCGGAGTTTTTTATTGAATAATGGAGAACCATTTGTTACCCGGCAGCATAACATTATTGAGCTTCGCTTGCGTCGCACTCTTGTACTTAAGAATAGTTGTGAGCTTTGGGCTGCTTGCTATAAGCTATCGTGTTTTTTGCATAAAGCTTACGAAGTGCGGCTCCTAGCTGAATATTGTTTCAACAGTACAAGAGTGCGACGCAACAGCAGTTTCATGCCTGTTCCGTAGCCGGGTTCATCATTATTTCTTTTAAAAAAATGTAATCATTGGTCTTCTTCTGTTTGTTGCAGCTCATCGGTTTCGTTGCCCTTACGCATTTGCACAATGGGCTTATCCTGCGTGCCGGTAATGGTCATGGGGATACCGATAATACCAAGCGGCGGAAGGCCAAGGCGAAACTTTAGGTTGAGCTTTCCATCGAAACTTACCTGCCCCTCAAATTTTGGCCTGAAACCGGCCACACGCATTTTGGTGCGCTCAATAGTAATAATATTATTGGCAATTGTTGACTTGATATTTACGCCCTCGAGATCCGGATTATTGATGCTGTCTTTATTAGTTGCTTTGCTTACTGCACTAAACAATTTAAAGCCTTTCATCTTTACATTTTTAACAGCCAATACGCCGCCGCCTTTTAAAGAAGGATATATAGGGTGCATGCTGGCATCGAGGTTTCCGCTAAGCTGGTAATCGAGAGAAACAATACCTTCGGCGTTTGCTGCAGAACTGGCGAGATCGTGAAATATCTTGATTTCGTTGTATGCCTTTTTTATATCAAAATCTTTTGCATTTATGTGATACTCGAATGTTGCTCTGATTGGCGAAATACTGCTGTATGTTGCATCCATAACTACCGGGGCATTAATAATACTGAAGCCGGTTTGTTTTAAAATTATTTTTCCTTTAGTGAGATTCATCTGCCCTTTAAAATCTTTAAGTTGTAAGCCGTTGTAAGCAACTTTTTTAGCCGAGGCTGTGAAGGCCAGGTCAAGATTTTGAGGAACCATTACTACGCCGGTTTCAGCAGTGCCGGAATCAGCAACTGTGGATGAATCTGCATAAGCCATAAATTCGTCGGCAATAATTGTATTGCTTTTTAAATCGAAATTCCCATTTAATGGTTCGTTATCTTTCAATGCGTAATTGATAACATTGCTGAGGTAACCATTGAGTGCAAAATCAGAGTTTCCATAAGTTGCTTTAAACTCATCGAACCACATTTTATCCTGGCTGAACCTGAACAAGCCTGTGTTTACAAGGAATGATTTTGGAAAAAGGTCGGAGGTAAGCTTTAGGTCTTTTACTTTTAATGTGCCGGCATTATTCAACTGGCTGTAACGCCCTGCTATGGCATCGCTCTGCGAACCGTGCAACGATAAATTGGCATCAATAAAACCGCTTGCCCCATAACCTTGTTGTGAAAAGACTTTGTATATTTTTCCAATATCAAGTGTTCCTTTGGCATCAATATCGTAGTGCAGGTTTTCGAAATTCCGGAGGTCTGCTTTAATCGAAAAAGGCTCCCCTTCAAATTCAAAAGAAACGGGCTGCAGGTTTACTTTCAGGTCTTTTAGTGTGCCATCTTTGCTGACTATGTTTGTAAGTACCTGTATTTTTTTGACTGCATCAGGATAATATTTTGTTTTAACCAACCCATTCTCAAGCTTAATATTTGCAGTTGTTACCGGGAACAGTTTTTTATCTGGATTGTATTTTCCTTTTACTTGAATATCGATATTTAGGTTGCCTGCAATATCCATGCTGTCGAGCGGATAAAACTGCTTAATATCTGCAAGATTGAAAACCGTTTTTAGGTTGGCTTCTATGGGGAGATCTTTTGCTCCGCTAACTTTAAAGAAGCCTTTTATATAATTATTTAAAGCTTTTGCATTAAGGTTTTCCAGTGCAAGGTTTGAATGCTGGAAAATGCTATCGGGGCATGAAGCGTTTAAATTAAAACTGACATTACTCACAGGTTGGGGCAACGAGGCATACTTAAAGTACCCATTGCTTAGTGATGACTGAACATTAAATGCAGGAATGCTTGTTATTACTGTATCCCTTTTTCTAATCCCTTTTTGAATAACAGTTGTTGCATATTTTCCGTCTGCAGTAACGTGGAGCTTGTATTTACCTTTTACATCGAAAGGTTCAAGGCCAAAAGCCCTGTCCCATTTCTCTAAATCTATTTCAGAATTGATTTTTGCATTAATATAAGGTTCATTCATTCCCTTTAAATGCACTACCGAACTGAAATAATCTTTATCAATATTAAAGAATACTGAATCTATGTTTACCGATAAACTGTCTGTATTTAAACCCGGCAAGCTCGATTCAAAATTTAGGAAGATATTGCTTACAGGCAGTGGTGCTTTTTCGTAAGAAAGGTAGCCATCACGTATTTTCATGTCAAACTTTAAATCGGGCATTGTGTTTGTCTCCGCAATGTATTTACCTGCCAGCGACGCAACAACATTTGCTGTACCTTTTACCTCTGTTTTTTGCAGCCAGTTTAAATACTGCGGCGGCAATGCAGTAAAGAGATCATACAGTCGCGTTTCCCTTGAGTTGATCTTAAAATCCATATTATAGCCGTTCGTTAGAAACTCAAATTTGCCATTAAATTGTACAGGAAGCTTATTGATTTTAAGATCGTTTTTTTGAAACTCCAGTGCAAGTGAACTGGTATTGATTTTTGTAACCAGGTCTGCATTTATTTTTTTGGAATGAACATACTCCTGCCCATCGTAGGTAAAATCCAGAGAGTCAACTTCTGCATGGGTAAAAAGATCAAAAATAGCTTTGCTTAAATCTCCTTTTCCCGTATAATTAAACCCTTTGGCATTAATAAACATAGGAAGTGATTGATCATTGTACATCAAATGGCTGTTTTCAATTACAATATTTTCAATTTTCAGTGAGGCATTCGCCGTATCAGCTGCAGAAGTTTTTGCAGTATCAGATTTATATACATTATAATTTGCCTGCCCTGCCTCATCTACTTCAACATTAATGTATGCATTAGTAAGAAAAAACTGGTTAATGCTTATTTGTTTTTCAAAAACCGAACGCAAATCAATACCAAATGCAAGCTCATGTGCGGCCAGCAGTGTATCTTTCTGAAATGGTGCCGAACCCTTCAGCTCTACATTATACAATGTAAGCGTAAGTGCAGGAAAATGTTTGAAGAAAGATAACCGTGCATCAGTAAAATTGAGTTCACCATTGATCCTGCTATTCGCCAGTTCTTTTATTTTTTGCGCAATAGTTCCTGGAAATAAGTAGGGCAGCAGGAACAGGAGCAGAAGTACACTGCCAGCTGTTATTCCGGTTATTTTTAAAACTTTTGTGAACAGCTTTTTGAATGTCAGCTTCATAAATTTTCAGCAAGTATTATTGTTAATGCGAATGTATGCTTTTACCCAAAGCTTACCTTAAGCTGCATCAGTGGCTGATTAAAAATTACGGTTTAACAGTTAAATGGATTGCAAAAAAATGTGTCGTCCTTTTTATAATTTTAACTGCATTGCCGGTATTTATTTTTTACTTAGAAGCCGTTTTGAAATAAATATTTTATATAACAAGCCATAGTTTTTTATGGTATCGCCTGTTGTGTCACTCACTTGTACGTTCAGAACAATGGTGAGCGTAGCCGAACCATCATGGCTGCATCAGTTTGCATAAATAATATGCTGCAATGAACTCAAACAGTTTTTAAATTGGAACAATCTTTGTTTATTTACAAAAAAAAAATTAAACATATGAAACAGACATTGTTGTTTTTATTTGCTTCGATTGTAATGATGACTGCCGTTACAGCCCAAAAGGCAGAAGTGGTAACCAATAACAAACCGGGATGGCATAAGATAGGCGAAACCACGGTTTCGTTTAAGGCTGACAAAGATGCACTGGTTGTGCTGGGCGCTGATAAGTTTAAAGCTATCCGTATAAGAGTTACCGATGCACCAATTAGGGTAGAAGATCTTGAAGTGTATTATGAAAATGGTTCAAAAGAAGATATACAGCTGCGTTCTGAATTTAAAAAAGGCAGCGATTCAAGGGTAATTGATTTAAAAGGCCTTGACCGCAATTTAAAAAAAGTGGTATTTGTTTATCACAGCCTGCCTAACTGGAAAGGCGATAAAGCGCATGTAGAATTATACGGACTTAAGTAAATGTTCGTGTCTCTTTTTTGACAGCGTTATTTTCAGAATATAAAAAGCAGTAACAGTTGTACAACCGTTACTGCTTTTTATTTGGTACCCGCACGGCTGTTGAAAGCCGAAGGCAGATTAGAAAGTACAAGTGTGCGACGCAAGAAAAGCTTCACAGCTATTCTATTGCCGGGCTTAAAACAATTTAAAACTGCCTTATGATAAGTTTCAATAATTTGCGCATTAAACTTTTACAATTTTGAAATCGCCGCTTGAAGAAAACCTGTACGAAATAATACTTGATGCAATAAATGCAGGGGTATGGGTTTGGGATATTGAGAGCGGGGCAGAATGGTGGAGCGATAAATACTATGAATTACTTGGATACGAACCGGGTGAAATAAAACCATCTTACAACGCTTTTTTGTACGAACTGGTGCACCCTGATGACAGGCACCTGCTAATTGATGAGCATAAAACGCCAATTATAACCGGCATTACCGCACCAATAGAAATAAGACTAAAGCAAAAAGATGAAAGCTACCGCTGGTTCGAGGCTACCGGTAAACTTGTTTTAAACAAACAGGGCAAGCCCGTAAAAATGACCGGTTCTATTATTGACCGCGATGTAAATAAAACACTGCAGATAAAACTGGAACACTCCATAGATGTTATTAGCGAGCAGAATAAAAGGCTTAATAATTTTGCCCATATTGTATCGCATAACCTGCGTTCGCACGCTGGTAATATGCAGGCTGCATTATCGCTTATTGAACCAGATATGGTTATTAACAAAGACCTTCATGAAAACCTTACTTACTTAAAAAATATCTCAGCTTCACTAAACCAAACCATCGATCACCTCGATGAAGTGGTAAAGATTCAAACAGCTACCAATCTTTCGAAAACGAATTTAAAGTTCCAGGAAATTTTCGAGTCGGCCCTGCTGGTATTAACTCCCTCAGTTAAACAATCGAAGGCACAAATCAATGCTGATTTTACAGAGTGCCCACAAATAAAATATGTACCTGCGTACCTGGAAAGTATTGTTTTAAATCTTTTATCAAACGCTTTAAAATACAGGCACCCGCAGCGTGTTGCCGAAATAAGTATAAAGACTTTTACAAAAGGCAGAAAGAAATTTCTTGAGATAACTGATAATGGCCTGGGTATCGACCTGGTGCAGAACAGGGATAAGCTTTTTGGTATGTACAAAGTTTTTCACCACCACCCCGATGCAAAAGGTATTGGCCTGTTCATTACAAAAAACCAAATAGAATCTTTGGGTGGAAGTATTTCTGTAATAAGTGAGCCTGAAAAAGGCAGCACTTTTTTAGTGAGGTTTTAAATCGCAAATACAAATATTTTTGAACCGGGCAATAGTCCTTTATTCATCGTTCCTTGCGTCGCACTCTTGTACAGCAGTAATTTTTTTGATCTTTGGCTCCACTGTTTTCAAGCAGGTTTTATTGCATCAGAAGATCAGCAATTGCTTTATGATATGTGTCAAAATCAAAACCGCTCACAACACTTTTCATCATTGCGGCAATTTGTTCGTTGCATAAATTTCCTATACTGCCTTCATGTGTATGCTGAACGGTTGTTGAATAAGTAAATGCACCATCTTCAATGGCAAGCCCAACCTGTTTATAGGCATCCCGGAATGGAACGCCCTTTAGCACAAGTTTGTTTACTTCCTCGACGCTAAAAAGAAACTTATATTTTTCGTCTTCAAGAATATGCTCTTTTACCTGCATGTTGTTCAGCATCAAACCAGCCATATCTATGCAACTGCGCAGTGTTTCAAATGCAGGAAACAAATGTTCTTTCAATAATTGCAGATCTCTGTGATAACCGGAAGGAAGATTGGTTGTCATCATCAAGATCTCATTAGGCAAAGATTTTATCTGGTTACACTTAGAGCGGATGAGTTCAAATACATCCGGGTTTTTTTTGTGCGGCATAATGCTGCTGCCGGTTGTAAGTTCTTCCGGAAAACTGATGAAGCCAAAGTTCTGGTTAAGATACAAACACGCATCCATAGAAATTTTGGCAAGTGTATCGGCAACATTTGCCAAAGCCATTGCCACAATACGTTCTGCTTTGCCGCGTCCCATCTGAGCATAAACAACATTATAATTTAAATCTGCAAAGCCGAGTAATTGTGTTGTCAATGTTCTGTTGATGGGGAACGAAGAACCATAACCTGCCGCAGAACCTAAAGGGTTTTTATTTACCACTTCGTAGGCAGCTTTTAAAGTAATGGTATCATCAACCAGGCTTTCTGCATAAGCGCCAAGCCATAAGCCAAATGATGATGGCATGGCGAGCTGTAAATGAGTATAACCTGGCAAAAGATGCCCTTTAAACTGTTCACTTTTTGCAATTAATAAATCAAAAAAAGAGTGAATAGAGGCAACTGTTTTTTCTATCTCGCTTCTTAAAAACAATTTTACATCAACTAAAACCTGGTCGTTTCGGCTGCGTGCTGAATGAATTTTTTTGCCAATATCGCCCAGCTTTTCTGTGAGTAAAAATTCTACCTGTGAATGAACGTCTTCTACGTTATCGTGAATCGTGAAGGCCAAGCCCCCATCCCCTGAAGGGGAGTTATTATTTTGTGTGGTTTTATAAATGGCTTTTAATTCTGTAACTAAAACTTCAGCTTCTTCGTTTGTAAGTAAGCCAATTGTGGCGAGCATTTTTGCATGGGCAATATTGCCGAGCACATCGAACGGTGCAAGCAGCAAATCAAATGCACGGTCGTTGCCAACGGTGAATTGTTCTATGATGCCCCCAACCCCTAAAGGAGAGTTATTATCATTATTCTTTTGCCACAGTTTCATGATATAAATTTTTTAATGCTTGATTTTGTGAAGCCAAAGTTCAGAAAAATTACAAGTGTACAAGTGTGCGACGCAACGAAAGCCCAATTGAAAACTAAAGTTTGGTACAAAAATCTCTTACAATATTTTTTCGATCATCTTAATATATGTTGCGATGCCATCCTTTATTTCATCTATGTAAATATACTCATCTGCAGTGTGGCTTCTTGCACTATCGCCAGGCCCGCATTTAAGCGCCGGGAAGGGCATCAGCGCTTTATCGGAACAGGTTGGTGAACCATACATGTTTTTGCCCAATGCAAGCCCAGCCTGAACTACAGGATGATCCGCATCAATTCTTGTAGAACGCATACGAAGGCTGCGTGGCTTTACTGCGCTGCCGATATTTTGCTCTATGGTTTGCAAAATTTCTTCGTGTGCATACACATCGGTAACACGCACATCCACCACAAATGCACTCTCTGCAGGAACTACATTGTGTGCTTTATTTTCTGTATTGATCACCGTTACACTCATCTTTACTTTACCGAGCCATTCTGATACTTTGGGGAATTGGTAACTGTTGATCCATGCAATATCTTTCATGGCTTTATAGATCGCGTTCTCGCCTTCTTCTCTTGCAGCATGACCAGCTTTACCATGCGATAAACAATCCAGTACCATAAGACCTTTTTCTGCAATAGCGAGATTCATTTGTGTTGGTTCGCCAACAATGGCAAAACTAATTTCGGGCATAACAGGAATCAATGCTTCGATGCCATTGAATCCAGAAATCTCTTCTTCGGATGAAGCGCCCAAAACAAAATTATATTTCATGTTTTCTTTATCGTAGAAATAAACAAATACTGCAATCAATGAAACTAAGCAACCGCCTGCATCATTGCTGCCAAGGCCGTATAATTTGCCGTCTTCTATAATGGGAGCATAAGGATCTTTGGTGTATTGCGGGTTTGGTTTAACCGTGTCGTGATGCGAGTTAAGCAAAATAGATGGTTTGTTCTTATCAAAGTATTTATTCACTGCCCACACATTGTTCATGTGGCGGTTTGCAGTAACTCCTTTTGACTGCAGAAAGGTTTCAATAAGAGCAGCGGTTTTATCTTCTTCCCGCGAAAAAGACTGGGTTGAAATTAATTGTTTTAATAAACCTAAAGCATCATTATATAACTGTTCAACTTCCATTGTTATTTTATAAGCGTTCCCAATGTTTGTTCTGTTGTGTTTTGCAAAAGATCATTTGCATCGCCGATTAATACTTCTTTTACGCCGGCATCAATTGCAGCAAAGGCGTTATCAATTTTTGGGATAATCCCAGCAAATAATTTTTCTTCAGCAAGCAGTTGCTTGTATTTTTCTTTGGTAATAAGATTGATCACTGAATTTGCATCGTCTACATTTTCAAGAACACCTTTTCTTTCGAAACAGTAGATCAGCCTTACATCATAAACCCCTGAAAGTGCCACTGCTATTGATGATGCGATGGTATCAGCATTTGTATTCAGTATATGCCCTTCACCGTCATGGGTTAAAGGAGCGAAGACCGGAACCATATTGTTTTGTAAAAACAAATGAAAAGTAGAAACAGGAAATTGAGCACTATTTATATCGCCTACCCAGCCGTAATCAATATCTTTTACAGGTCTTTTTTTTGCAGGAATCAGATTTGCATCAGCTCCGGTTAAACCAATCGCATTTGCCCCTTTTGCCTGTAATTGTGCAACAATTTTTTTATTTACCAATCCACCGTATACCATTGTTACAATATCAATCGTATTGTCATCCGTAATTCTTCTGCCGTTAATATATTTCGATTCTATTCCAAGTTTGTCGCCAATTTTTGTTGCAATCTTTCCGCCGCCATGAACCAGGATTTTTGGAGATTTTATAGATGCAAAAGTTGATAAAAAAGAAGAAAGATTTGATTCATTATCAATCACATTTCCACCAATCTTTATAATATACAATTGCTCCATACTTACAACAAATAACTTATTACTTATTACTTAAAATTTCACTTATCACAGCCTGCGCTGCCCATACCCTGTTTGAAGCCTGCTGTGTAACAATACTGTTTGCACTGTCCAGCACCTCATCACTTAATTCTACATTTCTTCTTACGGGCAGGCAATGCATTACTTTGACGTTGTTGGTGAGTTGTATCTTTTCATTAGTCAGCATCCACTTAGGATCATTCTCATAAATTTTTCCATAATCATTATAAGTACTCCAGTTTTTTACATAAACAAAGTCAGCATCTTTTAATGCCTCATCCTGGTTATGTGTAATGGTTGCCCCTTTTGTAAACGATTCATTCAATTCATAGTCTTCCGGATGCGTAATTACAAAATCTGCTTCGCCCCATGCGTTGATCCATTGTGCAAAACTGTTGGCCACACATTGTGGCAATGGTTTTACATGAGGCGCCCATGTTAATACAATCTTAGGTTTGCCCCCACCCCCTAAAGGGGAGTTAAGAAGCATGTGTTCTTTTATAGTAATAATATCTGTTAAAGATTGCAACGGGTGCAGTGTTGAACTTTCTAAACTTATCACAGGCACGCCGCAATATTTTATAAACTGCGAAATATATAATTCACTGTAATCGTCTTCACGGTTTTTAAGCGAGGGGAAAGTTCTTATGCAGAGAATATCAAAATAATTTCCAAGTATAGGCGCTGCATCTTTAATATGCTCCACTGTGTTGCCGCTCATAATAGCACCTTCTTCAAATTCCAGCGCCCATCCTTCTTTGTCAACGTTGAAAACAATCGCTTCCATGCCAAGGTTGCCGGCAGCTACCTGCGTGCTCAAACGTGTGCGCAGGCTGGGGTTCAGGAACAACAAACCCATTCGCTTATCTGCGCCGAGTGTGCGGTGCATAAACGGATCCGCTTTGTATGTAAGTGCTTTTGCGGCCAAAGCGTTGATGTCGTTTACATCCTTAACGGAGATGAATTGTTTCATTCTTTTACTTATTACTTACAACTTATCACTTGATACTTTTTGTACATGGCTGCATTGCTACTATTAAGCTTCTGTTGTGTCACTCACTTGTACGTTCGAATCATCACTGAACAACCTCACTAGTACAACTTAAATGAAAACTCTCTTGGATATTTAATAAGTTTTCCTTGCGGGTTCATAAATTCAATATTCCAAATTGTCAAAAGAATATTTTGTGACAAACTTTTTTGTAGACTTTTGAAAAAATCTTTTTTGGTACTGATAGCATTTCCTTCAATTGGCACTACAAAGACATCTCCTCTGCAATTGCCACAATCATAACAACTCAATGCAACCATAAAACGAATTACTTTCAAATTTTGATTATCCATTTTTAGCGTATCATATTGTAATAACTCAATACGTTTCATAGAATCTAATCCTAAATAACCAAAATAAGCTTCGGGTCCAGCGTCCTTTATTTGAGCTTGAGCAATTGAACTAATTAAAATCAAACTTAAAATCTGGATTATTTTTTTCATTCGCTTTGTTCATAATTGTTCCGAACGATAAAGTGATTGCGACGCAACGATGATGCTATGAAATACAAAAAGCCGGTATCAAAAAACTCCTAACTCCCAAAGCGAAATTAAAATACGCTATACGTTTTCTACCGCTGCTTTTTCTTTCTCCCCTTTAGGGGATGGGGGTGCCTTCAGCTCTTCAATCGCTTCTTTCAACGTATCTAAAAATTCGTCAACCTGCTTTCTTGTTATTGTAAGTGCGGGTAGCAAACGTATTACATTTGGCTTTGCTTCGCCTGTGAAAATAAAGAAATCGTTGAGCAGTTTTTTACGAAGGTCTTTCAATTCATCGGGCACATCGAAGCCGATCATTAAACCGCGTCCACGCACATTTTTTATACCATCAATTGCTTTGAGCCGGTTGAGCAAATACATGCCACGCTGTTTGGCAATACCGATCAGTTTTTCTTCTTCTATTACTTCGAGCACAGCAAGTGCTGCAGCACATGCAAGATGGTTGCCGCCGAAAGTGGTGCCGAGCATTCCATGCTTTGGTTTAATATGCGGTGCAATTAAAATGCCACCAACCGGAAAGCCATTGCCCATGCCCTTTGCCATGGTATATATGTCGGCATTAGCACCTGCATAATCGTGTGAGAAAAACATACCGCTGCGGCCATAACCACATTGCACACTGTCGGCAATATAAACTGCTTCGTGCTGATCGCACAAGCGGCGGATGAGTTGAAGAAAACTATCGTTTGCGATGTTAATTCCGCCAACTCCTTGTATGCCTTCGATGATAACGGCAGCAACTTTTTTTCCTTTGGTTTGGAAATAAGTTTTTAAAGCATCTTCATCATTGAAAGGAAGAAAATCTACGTTGTCGGTTTCATTAACCGGCGCAATAATTTTTGGATTATCTGTTGCTGCAACTGCTAAAGAAGTTCTTCCATGAAAAGCTTTTGTAAATGCAACGATCTTCTTTTTACCGGTATGAAATGAAGCAAGCTTTAGTGCATTCTCATTGGCTTCGGCACCACTGTTTACGAGAAATAACTGGTAATCTTCTTTGCCTGAAACTTTTGCTAATTTATCAGCAAGTTGTTGCTGTATAGGGATATGGATTGAGTTGGAATAAAATGCAATTTTCTCTAATTGCTCTTCAATTCTTTTAACCCAATGTGGATGTGTATGACCAATGCTGATGACTGCATGGCCACCATACATATCAAGATACTGCACTCCATTTTCATCCCATACATAAGAGCCTTGTGCTTTGGTGATGGTAATGTCGTTGAGGGGATAAACGTCGAATAATTTGCCCCCTCCGCCCCCTAAAGGGGGAACTTTGGAAGCTTCGTCACTGATTTTGGAATTACTCATAATTATAATAATGTTGATTGTATATTTCTTTCTCCCCTTTAGGGGTTGGGGGCTAAAAATAATTTGCTTTTAATTTTAGACCCGTTGTCTCATCAATCCCAAGCATTAAGTTCATGTTCTGTACTGCCTGCCCTGATGCGCCTTTCAAAAGATTGTCTATGGCTGAGTGAACAACCAGTTTGTTTCCATGTTTTTCTAAATGGATCAAACATTTGTTGGTATTTACTACCTGTTTTAAATCGATCATGGTATCGCTTACATGCGTAAAATGCTGATCTGCATAAAACGTTTTATATAGATGCTGTATTTCGTTAAAAGGTAACCCACAATCAAGTGTTGAGCTTACATAAATACCCCGTGTAAAATCGCCGCGCCATGGAACGAACCTCACCCCCGGCCCCTCTCCAAAAGGAGATGGGGGGAAATCCTCCTGCAGTTGATGCAGGGATCGGTGTATCTCATTAAGGTGCTGGTGTGTTAGTGTTTTATATGCCTGTATATTGTTTGCCCGCCAGCTAAAATGAGAGGTTGAAGTTAAGCCCTGCCCTGCCCCGGTTGAGCCTGTAATTCCTGTAGTATATACATCGCTTAATAAGCCTGCTTTTGCCAAGGGCAATAAGCCCAGTTGAATAGCAGTTGCAAAACAGCCGGGGTTAGCAATATTTTGTGCCGACTGAATTTGTTCTTTGTTTAATTCGGGCAGGCCGTAAATAAAGCTGCGGGCTTCAAGCTGGGAGTTTTGAGCTAACCGAAAGTCGTTAGATAAGTCAATTATTTTTATATACTCAGCAATGGGGTTGGCTTCTAAAAATTTTCTTGCATCGCCATGGCCGAGGCATAAAAATAAAATATCAATGGTGTTGCTTAATTCGTGGGTGAAGCGTATCGCGGTATCGCCGATAAGATCGTGATGCACTTCGTAAATTAGTTTGCTTGCATTACTTGTGCTATGTACAAAGTTTATTTCCACATTGGGGTGATGAATTAATAAACGGATTAACTCACCGCCGGTATAACCTGCGCCACCCACAATACCAACCCGGATGCCCCCAGCCCCTAAAGGAGTGTTTTTAAATTTGTTCATTGGGCAATTTTATTTTTATGATTGTAATTATTTTCATCCGGAATTTCTTAGCTCCCTTCAGGGCGGGGGGCATTTACTAAATGATACATGGCCGTTTGATTGCCAAATATTTTTGAGAAGCCCCGCACATCTTCTCCGCTCCAGCCATTGTTCATTTCGCCGTACTTACCAAACTTACTGTTCATTAAATCGTACTTACTTTCTATGCCGATAATTTGAAAACGGTAAGGCAGCAACTGTACAAAAACATCGCCTGTAACATTTTCCTGTGCGCTTTGCAGGAAGGCTTCCATGTCCCTCATTACCGGATCAAGGATTTGTCCTTCATGCATCCAGTTACCATAGAAATTGGCAATGGTATCCTTCCAGCTTAACTGCCATTTGGTGAGCACATGTTTTTCTAAAGCATGATGCGCTTTTAAAATTACCATGGGCGCTGCCGCTTCAAAACCTACGCGACCTTTTATGCCGATGATCGTATCGCCAACATGTATATCCCTGCCAATGCCGTAAGGCCCGGCAATGGTTTGTAAATATTGAATTGCTTCGGATGGATGTGCAAATGTTTTATCATTTACACTTGCAAGTTCGCCTTTATTAAAATAGAGCTTTACTTCTTCGCTTTCGTGCTTGGTAACCTGTGTGGGCCATGCTGCTTCAGGCAAAATTCCTTTTGAATTCAGGGTTTCTTTGCCTCCAACACTAGTGCCCCATAAACCTTTATTGATGGAGTATGCAGCTTTCGCAAAGTTCATTACAACACCCCTGTCTTTAAGATATTCGATCTCTTCTTCGCGGCTTAGTTTTAAATCTCTTATTGGTGTAATAATTTCAACGCCGGGAATCATGATATTAAAGATCATATCGAAACGAACCTGGTCGTTGCCGGCACCTGTGCTGCCATGTGCAACGGCCTGCGCATTTAATGTTTTTACATGTTCTGCAATATGTAAAGCCTGTATCAATCTTTCGGCACTTACGCTTAAGGGATAAGTATTGTTCTTTAGTACATTTCCAAATACAAGGTATTTTATAATGCGGTCGTAATAACCTTTTACTGCATCAACTGCGGTGTGCGTTTTTGCACCGAGTTTGTAAGCATGTGCTTCAGCGCTTTGTAATTCTTCTTCGCTAAAGCCACCTGTGTTTACAATGACCGTATGCACTTCGTAACCTTTTGCTTCGGTTAAATATTTTACACAATAAGTGGTATCTAATCCACCGCTAAAACCAAGAACTACTTTTTTCATGTTGGATGTGTATGATTATTGATGCCTGATTTTGC
>JANXWM010000617.1 GCA_025351145.1 Chitinophagaceae bacterium | reverse complement strand
AAAGAAATATTGCAAAATGCCATTACCTGGAACCAGGGAATATGGCTCAGTGCTTCGGTTACGGGCCATGCAATGGGCGGTTTGCTTATTGCTTATATAGACATAAACGGAACACTCGCCGTTATCTGCAGTTTAATTTTTGTTTCATATTTCATATTGTTTTTGCTTAAACCAAAAGCATCATTAACCAACCCGGGCGAAAAGACAACCTGGGACAGTGTAAAAGAAGGTCTTGCATTTGTATTCAAAACAAAGGAAGTGCTTGGCGCATTGTCGCTCGATTTATTTGCTGTTCTTTTTGGCGGAGCAGTTGCCATGATACCCATTTATGCAAGGGATATTCTTAAAGTTGGTGCAACAGGTTTTGGCTGGCTAAATGCTGCCACAGACATGGGTGCCATTTGCGTGGTAATCATGTTAACAGTATTCCCGCTGCAAAAGCAGCAGGGCAAAAAATTAATGTTTGCCGTGGCGGGTTTTGGCACCTGTATTATCGTGTTTGCTTTATCACAAGTATTCTGGTTATCCTTTGCAGCATTGCTTATTGGCGGTATGGTAGATGGTATCAGCGTAGTAATACGCGGCACAATCCTGCAGTTAAAAACACCAGCCCACATGCGTGGCCGTGTATTAAGCGTAAACAGTATGTTCATCAATTCAAGCAACGAACTTGGGCAGTTCGAAAGTGGTGTTGCAGCCAAACTGCTGGGCGTAATTCCGTCCGTTGTTTTTGGCGGTTCCATGACGTTGCTGGTGGTTATTACCACCTGGTTTAAAGCACCGAGTTTAAGAAAGATGGAATATTAGGAGCCAGGCATTAATTTTTCATAGCATCGTCTGTTGCGTCGCACTCTTGTACGTTCGGATTACGTATAAGCTTTTACCGCAGCGCAGATCGAAGCGAATCTGTAACACTTTTAAAAATCTTCTCTGTAATTTTATAAAAACAGTTTTATGCAACGCAGAACTTTTCTCAAAAACGCTTCCCTGTCAATTGGGGCATTTGCTTTATTAAATAAAAATTTATTTGGGGCATTTACTGTAGATGATCCGTGGAAAATAAAAATGCTGCGCAACGATGTAGGCATCTTTACAGAAAAAGGCGGCACTATCGGTTTTCTTTTAAACAAAAAAGGAACCGTAATAGTTGATGCAGAATTTCCCGAGCAGGCAAACCATTTGATTGCCGAATTAAAGAAACTATCGGGTAAGCCATTTGAACTGCTCATTAATACCCACCATCACGGCGACCATACTGCAGGCAATATCGCGTTTAAAAATATTGTGGAGCATGTAGCCGCACACAGCAACTCAAAAACAAACCAGGAGCGGGTTGCAAAGGATAAGAAAACTGAAGACCAGCAATTGTATCCTGATATTATTTATAACGATAACGGCTGGCATTATAAAATAAGCGGCGAAAAAATTAAGACTTATTATTTTGGCCCGGCACATACAAACGGCGACAGCATCATTCATTTTGAGCATGCAGATATTGCGCACATGGGTGACCTTATGTTTAACCGCCGTCATCCGTTCATTGACAGAAGCGCTGGCGCTTCCATAAAGAACTGGGTAACCGTTCTTGATAAAACCATCAGCACTTTTAATGATGAAACTATTTTTATTTTCGGCCATGCATTTGACCCCGAAAAAGTAACCGGCAGCAAAGAAGACCTGAAACTTTTTAAAGATTATTTAGAAAAACTCCTGCTGTTTACAGAAGCAGAAATTAAAGCGGGTAAAACCAAAGAAGAATTTATAAAAAACACTGCTATTCCCGGTGTAACCGAATGGAAGGACGATGGTATTGACCGTCCGCTTACGGCGGCGTATGACGAACTTACAACAGGTAAATAATTTGTAAGCGGCTGTTTGCCGATGCTATATATTCTTCAGATAAAAGGATTGCGACGCAACGAAGATGCTATGAAATACAAATGCTGGTATCAAAAAAAATTACGGTATCAGTTTTTCCAGCACATAATAAACAATGGGGCAAAATTCAGAATTCTTTAAAGTAATAAGCGGTCTTTTTAAAATTACATCTTCGTCTGTGTAGGGAAATCTGGCGCAGTCAGAAGGCCGCACATCGTAAATACCGCATGCATTATCCTCACCTAAGAATGCACATGGTTTTGTTTTACCTACATAATCCCCATCATTATCTATGTCAAGATATGTTTCAATAAAATCGCTTTCACGCATCTTCAAATGTTTGCTGATGCGTTTAATATCCGGTGTTTTAAAACGGGGTGAATAATTTTTGCAGCAGGCGGCACAGCCAAGGCAATCGATCTTTTCAAAGGCTTCTTCGTGCAGATCAGGTAATTTTTTAAGCACTGCGTTTTTATTGGCGCGGCTCAGAAAATTTTTATATTGCTTCTGATGCTCGGCAGATTTTTTCTGCCAGTTGGTTAATAAGTCTTCAGCCATATTTGTAAAATGATTATCGTTAATTGCTAATCGTAAATCGTGCGTTTGTTATCGTGAACCACAAGTTGTTATAATTACAAACTATATGGCAAAAAAGCGAAAGTAACACAACATTTATACTTTATCATTTACTTTTGAGGTTTACACTTTATGGAATTACTGCGCGAACAATGGTTATGGCTTATTTCAACGCCCCTTTATTTTATTATTATCGGAGGAGAGATTTTATTATCTCACATCCGGCATAAAAAAGTTTATACAGTAAAAGATACTATTGCAAATGTGTACCTCATGCTGCTCAATGCGGGTATTGATCTCGGTTTTCGCATCGTGTATCTTGCAGTGCTGGCCTGGTTTTACAGCAAATCATCCATTACATGGCAGACGGGTATTACCTATTGGCTGCTGCTTTTATTAGCCGAAGATTTTCTTTACTACTGGCTGCACCGTTTCGATCACGAAGTGCGTTTTTTCTGGGCAACTCATGTTACCCACCATAGTTCGCAGCAACTGAATTTTGGAGTTGGTTTCCGTTCATCTGTTTTTCAGCCACTGTACAGGTTTATCTATTTTATTCCGCTGGCATGGTGCGGTTTTAAACCTGCCGATATTGCCTTTATGTATTCGGCCACACAAATCTGGGGCATATTCGTGCATACAGAAATGATCAAAAAAATGGGCTGGCTCGAATATGTTTTTGTTACGCCTTCGCACCACCGGGTACATCACGCATCTAACCCAAAATACCTTGATAAAAACATGGGCATGTTTCTTATTTTCTGGGATAAAATCTTTGGCACTTTTCAGCCAGAATTGCCAAATGAAGCCTATCAACCCATGCAGTATGGACTTACAAAAAACATTGAAAACCCCAATGCGGTAAACATTGTATTTCACGAGTGGAAGCAGATTTGGAAAGATGTTACCCGCAAAGATATTGGTGCAAAAGAAAAATGGAATTACCTTTTTGGCCCGCCCGGCTACAGCCACGATGGAAGCAGGCTTACAAGCGAAGAGTTGCGCTTAAAAGAAAACGGGCAAACAAATTCATTTGATGCCGCAGAATCTTTTGGTACCACCGGTTTTGAAGAAGTCGCCTGAACTGAATAATATTTTTATGGGCCAGGCAATAGTATTTCATAGCATCGCCTGTTGCGTCGCACTCTTGTACGTTCGGAACGTAATTTGACTGAGAAAACACAACTCTAAATCATCAATCTGCGTCTGCTCTTTGCTTTGTGCCTCTTTGCCTTGTTGCCTGTTGTTCTGAACGTACAAGAGTGCGA
>JANXWM010000595.1 GCA_025351145.1 Chitinophagaceae bacterium | reverse complement strand
TCTATTTCAATTACTTTATCAATATGCTCCAGCCCTTTGATGCTCTTAAATTCCATGGGCTGGCCCTTACTGTCGTAGCAATGTTTTGCAAGCAACGGATACAATGTTTCATTGATCAATGTTGATTTGCCACTGCCGCTTACGCCGCTCACCACAATCAATTCACCAAGTGGAAGTTTTACCGAAACCTCTTTCAGGTTATTACCTTTGGCACCTTTTAGTTCAAGGAATTTTCCATTACCTTTTCTTCTTTCTTTCGGCACTTCAATTCTTTTCTTGCCGCTTAAATATTGCGCAGTATCAGAATCGCTTTTTAATACTTCTTCCGGTGTTCCGGCGGCTACAATTTCTCCGCCATGTTTACCTGCCTTTGGACCAATGTCAACCAGGTAATCTGCCGCCATCATAATATCTTTATCGTGCTCTACCACCAGCACACTGTTGCCAATATCACGTAAATTTTGAAGTGCATTTATAAGCCTGTGGTTATCTCTCTGGTGAAGACCAATTGAAGGTTCATCCAGCACATAGGTTATACCCTGCAATTGCGAGCCTATCTGAGTTGCAAGCCTTATGCGCTGACTTTCTCCACCACTCAAACTCCTTGTGGGCCTGCTTAATGACAAATAGGTTAAGCCTACATTTAACAGGAACTGCAAACGTTCCCGTATCTCTTTTAAAATATCTTTTGCAATCGTGTTTTGTTTTTTGTCTAAACGCTTTTCAAGATCATCAAACCACACGGCGAGCTTGTCAAGATTTATGTCGCTCAGTTCTGCAATATTTTTTGTATCTACTTTAAACCACAAACTTTCTTTTTTCAATCTTGCACCGTTGCAGGTTGGGCAGATTTTCAGGGTCATATATTTTTGCACCCATTCTCTCAAAACTTCTGTACTGTAGGACGAGGAGAACCATCTTTTAAGCATAGGGATAATGCCTTCATAACTTCCGGTGTATTCGTGCGGAACAGTTTCATCATCTGTATCTACCTCTAATGAAGGATTAATATTTTTATCGCCATACAACAGAAGGTCCAGGTGCTCTTTTGGTAAGTCTTTTACAGGCACATCTAATTTGATCTTATATTTTTTTGCAAATGCTATTACCTGCTGAAATATACTGGCATCCCTTTCTTCGCCCAAAGCTGCAATACCACCTTCTTTTACACTTTTAGATGTATCGGGCATTACCATATCTAAATCAATATTGAATACACTGCCTAAACCTTTACAAGTTGGGCATGCGCCATAAGGCGAGTTAAAGGAGAATGCATTTGGTGAAGGTTCTTCATAACTAAGACCTGTATCCTCGCACATCAATTGTTTGCTGTATTGAACCGTTTGGTCAGATTCGTTCACTAATAAAAACATCAAATCTTTGCCCATCTTCAAAGACTGCTGTACACTCTGGCTGATGCGCACTTTAAATTCATTATCAACTTTCAAACGGTCAATCACCACTTCAATATCGTGTATCTTGTAGCGGTCTACCTGCATGCGGGCCGTAAGGTCTTTTACTTCACCATCCACACGCACTTTTAAAAAACCTTTTTTGCGGATGTCTTCAAACAGTTCGCGGTAATGCCCCTTGCGTCCACGCACCAATGGCGCAAGCAGCGATATTTTCTGACCTTTAAATTTTTGAAAAATATTGCTCACAATTTCTTCTTCACTAAACTTCACCATCTTCTTTCCGGTGTTGTAACTGTATGCTTCACCAATACGTGCAAACAGCAAACGCAGAAAATCGTACACTTCAGTAACGGTGCCTACTGTAGAGCGGGGGTTTTTATTCGTGGTTTTTTGTTCAATGGAAATCACGGGGCTAAGTCCGGTTATCTTATCCACATCGGGCCGCTCCATATCGCCCAAAAACTGTCGGGCGTAAGCGCTGAAACTTTCCATGTAGCGGCGCTGGCCTTCATTAAAAATAGTATCAAATGCCAGCGAAGATTTACCGCTGCCGCTTACGCCTGTAAAAACAACGAGCTTATTTTTTGGGATGGAAATATCAATGTTTTTCAGGTTATGTTCCCGTGCGCCAATTACCTCAATCATTTCTTC
>JANXWM010000585.1 GCA_025351145.1 Chitinophagaceae bacterium | reverse complement strand
TTAGGGGGTTAGGGGGCTTCATTCGCTTCTCAAACTCTTCACCGGGTTTGCCCTTGCAGCTTTTATAGCTTGGTAGCTTATTGTAATAAGCGCAATAAGTATTGAAGCAACTCCACCTGCAATAAATATCCACCAACTGATGTTGATTCGGTAAGCATAATCCTGCAGCCATTGGTTCATGTAATACCAAGCAACAGGTGTTGCTATTACAAAAGCAATTGCAATGAGTATGATGAATTCTTTCGAGAACAAATAAACAATACTGCCCGAAGTTGCGCCAAGTACTTTGCGAATGCCAACTTCTTTTATTCTCTGTACTGCCATAAATGAGGCTAAGCCGTACAACCCAAGGCAGCTAAGGAATATAGCGATTGCAGCAAAAATTTTATATAACTGAGATAACTGGTTTTCCTCTTTGTAAAAGCTCGCAATTTTTTCATCAAGAAACCTGTATTCATAAACATAATTTGGAAATGTTTGCTCCCATATTTTTTTGATGGATTGCATGGAAGAAGCGATGTTTGTGGTTGAAAGTTTTATTGAAGCCTGGCGATACATTGTGCTGTTTGTACTAATAAGTACTGGTGCAAGACTCTGGCGTAGAGACCTGTCATTAAAATCTTTTACTACACCAACAACAGGGCATTTTATTAAACCATTCAACATGCTTATTTCTTTGCCAATTATATCTTCTGGCTTTTTAAGTCCTAGACTTTTTACCAATGATTCATTCACCAAAAATTCCTGCGTGTAACCAGAAGGTTTCAAATTTTTTCCAGCTACCAATTGTAATTTATAAGTTGGCACATAATCATTGTCTACGAATTTGCTGATAGCCTGGAAATCTGCATCCTTTATTGCATTATTAAATTTGAATGTGGTAAACATATTGTTATTGTCTTCCATCGGTGAGTTAGAATTAAAGCTTACTGACTGCGCGCCGTTTGACAATAATTGCTGTTTTAAATAATCCGTAAGTTTCTGGCCTGTGCTATCCGGACGATAAGGAACATTTACAATTGCATCTTTATCGAACCCCAATGGCTGAGCCATAAAATAATTCATTTGCTGTACAATAATGAGTGTTCCGATAATGAGTGCCTGCGCAATGATGAACTGAAACACTACCAACCCTCTTCTCAATGAAATACCTTTTGCAGTATTTACAGTGAGTTTACTCTTTAAAGCGTTAACAGGATTGAATCCTGATAAAACAATCGAAGGATAAAAACCTGCAAGTACAGTTACGACAATTGTTACAGCAACAAGAAATAAAATGATTGCAGGATTGTTTAAAACATTGAATGAAAGTGTAAGTTCCAGAAGGTTGTTTACATAGGGCAAAGCAACCAATGTAATAATTGCTGCGAGTATTACAGCAATGGTAACGATCAAAAATGTTTCAATGAGAAATTGAATTTGTAGTTGAAATTTATTGCTCCCCAAAACTTTTCTTACACCAACTTCTTTTGCGCGGTTAACAGCTTGAGCAGTGGAAAGATTAATAAAGTTTACGCAAGCAATTAGTAATATAAATGCTGCGATCAACCACAATACATTGATGAGTTCGTGACTGATTGTTTTGCTGCTGTAATTTCCTGCTGCTGCATCGTAATGCACATCACTTATTGGTTGTATGGTATAGCTATCCTTATTATCCCCAGATTGTACTTTTTGTGCATATGCACTTAACTGTTGATTGAAATTGCTGGCAGAAAGATTTTGCGGCAACAAAACGTAACATCCAAAATCAGGTGCTGTTCCATTCCAGCCGGGTTGTTGAAATCCGTATTGCGCATCACCTGTAAAATCTGTTCCCCAGGCAACTACCAATTTTAACTGAAAGTCAGTATTTGCAGGTATTGTAGCGAGAACACCTGAAACTTTTAACGCTGTTGCAGGGAACTGAAATAACCCTGCACCCATGCTATAATATCCCTGTATTTTGATAGTTTTTCCTACTGCCAATTTCCAGTCACCGAAATAAGTTTCTGCGATTTCTTTTGTAAGCAATACATTGTTCGGATCTTTTAAAGATTCATAAGAACCTGCGAGCAGCGGAAAATTAAACATCTTAAAAAATGAAGGCGATGTATAAAATACACCGCTTTGCTCTTTAAAATTTTTCACAGGCATTCCGTTATCATCAAGCACCTGCAACTCATCATTGTGACTTGCATAAACCGGAGCTACCTGTTCAAGTTGAGGAAATTCTGTTTTCAATCCTGTAGGCATTTGAAAAGGAACATTTTTCTCATAAGTAATATTTCCTGCATCTGCATGATGAGATTCAGTCAACACACGATAAACACGATCTTTGTTCGTATGAAAATCATCAAAGCTTGTTTGAAATTGTATGATGATAAAGATCATCATACAAACAGCGATACCTACAGCCAACCCGGCGATGTTGATAATAGTGTAATTCCTGTTGCGGCTTAAACTTCTGAACGCAGTTTTAAAATAATTTTTAAACATAAACCCTCCTAAATCCTCCCTAAAGGGAGGACTTTGAAATCCGCTCCCTTTTGGAGGTTGTTACTTTTATTAAATAATTTTTTGTACTTAGCTTTTGTACTTTACTCATCTTCGTTGTGTCACTCACTTGTACTGTTAAAGCTTCGAGCGGCGAGCTATGAGCTTAGAGCTTTTTCAAATTTTGCTCATAGCTATTCTTCAGTACAAGTGTGCGACGCAACCAAAGCATAATTTTTATTTTTCAGTTTGGTTCATAATATTTTTTATCATTTTCATATTTCGAAATTTCCACATCTCCACATTATTCCGATCTCAAACTTTTTACAGGATTGGCTATTGCGGCTTTTATAGATTCGTAGCTTACCGTTCCCCATGCTATTAATAATGCAACAACAGACGCAACAAAAAATATTGTCCACCCAATAGCAATGTGATAAGCAAAACCATTTAGCCAGTTATTAATTGCCAGCCATGATATTGGAACAGCAATAAAAACTGCGATAATGATGAGCTTTGTAAAATTTGAGGAAAGCAAATAAACAATATTGAAAATGGAAGCACCTAACACTTTGCGTATACCAATTTCTTTGGTGCGCTGCTCTGCCATGAAAGCCGATAACCCATACAGGCCAAGGCATGAAATAAAAATAGCGAGGAAGGCAAACAAATTAAAGATGCTTCCCATTTGCTGTTCCCCACGATAAAGATTATCGATATCCTTATCAAGAAAATTATAAGTGAACGGGTAAGAAGGATTAAGCTGCTGGCTTATTTCGCCTAACGCTTTTATAGATGCTTCTGTATTACCAGGTGGAGTACGCAGCATTACTATTCCACCACCTCTGCTTATACATAATACAAGCGGATCAATTGTATATTGAAGTGATTTAAAATTAAAATCTTTAACCACACCAATAATGGTGCCTTTAACACCACTAAACGAAAGGCTTTTGCCGACTGCATTTTCAACCGTCATGCCCATCAGTTTAACTGCCGTTTCATTAATAACATAGTTGGAACTGTCACCCTTAAACTGAGGTGAAAAGCTACGCCCATTGAGTATTTTTATTTTAAACACATCAGTAAAATGCTCATCCACATTTATTGAAGGAATCACCACCTGCGATTTTGGATCTTTGCCTTCCCACATTACATTTATATCACCTGTAACAAGTGCTGTTGGCAGATCTGAAATAATGGAATAATTACTTGTTAAAGGGTTTTGCAGTAAGGAGGTTTTTAATGCCTGCTGCTTATTCCACATATCACCTGTTAAAGGCATATATAAAAGGTTCGATTTATCAAAGCCCAGGTTTTTATCTTTTATAAAATTCAATTGTTTGTAAACAACGGCAGTACCAACCAACAATATTATGGTAACAACAAACTGTGTAACAACCAGCCCGTTTCTGAATAAGAGATTACCACCGCCAAACGTTAATTTTCCCTTCAATACTTTTATCGTTTTAAAATTAGAAAGGAACAATGCAGGATAGCTGCCGGCAAGAATGCCAGTAGCCAATGCAATACCAACAAGACTCAATAATAATTTTCCATCAAGTAAGTTAATGGTAAGTGTTTTCTCAGCTAACTGGTTAAATGCAGGAAGCAACAGGTACACAATACCAATTGCAAAGAGTAAAGAAAGAAATGAAATGATGATAGATTCGCTTAAAAATTGAATAACAAGTTGTGTTCGTCCTGCACCAACAACTTTACGCAGGCCCACTTCTTTTGCCCTGCGTGCAGAACGTGCGGTAGCCAGGTTCATAAAATTTATACAGGCAATAGCAATAATAAAAAGTGCAACTATAAACAAGATATTTACATATTGAATATTGCCTTTGCCGGGAAGATCTATCTGCAGGTCAGAATGCAAATGAATATCAGTCAATGGCTGCAGTTGAAAATCAATTTTTATTTCGGAGAAATGTGATTTATAAATCTTTTCTATATGTGGTATAAGTTGCGAAAAAGATGCAGAAGAAAGTGTTATGTTTTTATCTAACTGTAAGTATGTGTAAAAATTAAAAGCTCCCCATTCTTTATTTTTGAGATCGTCATCTTTATCTGCTATGGACGACATAGGGAAAATAACATCAAACTGCAGGTGCGAATTAGACGGAACATTTGCAAGTATCCCGGTAACAGTACAATTTTCATTATTGTCTTTTTTTATAATTTTACCAAGTGCTTCCTCTTCCCCAAAATATTTCTTTGCCATATCCTCCGTGATCAGTATTGCATCGGGGCGTTGCATGGCAGTAACCGGATTTCCCTTTACTAATTTATAAGAGAATACCTGCAGAAAATTTGAATCAGCATAAAAAATACGATTCTCTTCAAACTTGCGTTCACCAACCTGAAGCAAATTTGTGGAAGGCTTACTTAACCTTACCGTAGCTTTTATTTCAGGCATCTCACTTTGCAACCCTTCAGCCATGCCTGCCGGGCTTACCGCTGCTTTAAAATCTCCGGCGTTGGCAGTAAGCCTGTAAAGCTGATCAGCATTGGTATTGAACCGATCATAACTCAATTCATCCTGTACCCATAACAGGATAAGAATACTACAGGCCATACCAATGGCAAGCCCTGCAATATTCAGCGCTGAATAAGCCTTATGCCGTGTAATATTTCTCCATGCAGTTTTGAAATAATTTTTAAACATAGAAGCTGATTTATAATTGTGAATTCATTTTGTTCAATATTGTTATAAAAGTACAAGAGTGCGACGCAACGATGTCTAATTCATATTCTAGAGTTTGGCTCATAAAAATTCCTTTCACCATTCACAATTGACGATTCATAAATATCATTCCGCCCTCAGCAACTTCACCGGGTTTGCCCTTACAGCCTGCCACACCTTAATGCCTGAAGTGATTGCTGCAATAACAAACAACACGGTTACCGAGCCGATCAAAGAATTTATTTGCACGCCTGAATTTATTTTATAAATTGAATCGAGTAACAATTTAGATAAGACCCAACCACCGTAACAACCCACTGCAGAGGATGCAATAAAAATCCAGAAATAACCTTTGTTGATCAATACAAGTATATGTGCCGGTTTAGCACCCACAACTTTTCTTAATGCTATTTCTTTCATCTTCTTTAATGCGGTTAATGAAACCAGCGCAAAGAGCCCGGTAGCCGTGAGTAAAATACTTACTATAGAAAACCAGAAAAAAATGGTGGCAATGCTGTTAGTGACATTGTATGCTTGTGCTTTAACCTGATCCTGATAAAACCCGTTAAATGGTTTTGACGGATACAGTCTTTTCCATGCATCTTTTACTTGTGAATAAACTTTAGTTAAGTCCTGTGGTTTTGCCTGTACAATTAAAAATTGAAACCTGCTTTCTTTGCACAATTTCATGGCCACAGGTTGCATTGGCTCAAATACAGTTGCGGGCTGAAAATCTTTTAATACACCAATAACAGAATAATCGGTGCTGTCAATATGTATGCGTTTGCCCAGGGCCTGCGATCCGTTCCATCCATAAAGTGCAGCCATTTTATCTGTTATCAGCAAAGAATTTGTGTAGTCTGATTCCATATTTGCATCGAAGCCCCTGCCTGCAGCAATTTGCAATTGCATGGTGGAAGGATATTCCCTGCCCACTTCAAAAAAGCCGATTTCTTTCTTTATGCCTTCTGTTTCGGCTACAGCATTGCGTCTGTCAAAACCAATGTGGTTGCGGGTTCCCGCCAATGCGGTTATTCCAGGTATGGAAGACAATTCATTTTTTAAAGCAGCAAAAGAAGTTGTATCCTTCAGTGTTACACCCATTGTATTTTCAATGCTGTATCCATAATCATAGTCGCGCTGGAAGGCACTATTACGTGCAAATGCAATACCTGCAATAACCATTATAATAGCAATCGTTAATTGCAGGCCAAGCATTAAACGGGAAAACAAATTGGAGCCGCCAAATTTTACCGTGCCCCTGAAAATAGAAGTGGGGTTAAACCGGCTTAAATAAAATGCAGGATAAGCACCCGCCAATAAAGTAGTGCCAATAAACATACCACTAATAAACATAAGCAGACTGGTATCGTGCAAATAGTTTGCCTGCACATTTATCCCGGTAAACATTTGGTTGAATGCTGGCAGCCACCATGAATTGAATAAAACAGAAAGCAAAATAGATGCGAATACAATGATGGAACATTCTATCAGCAACTGCCACATTAATTGAGCATGCCTGCTACCCATTACTTTGCGCATGCCAATTTCCTTTAAACGTTTGTTTGAGCGGGCAACAGTAGTATTTGAAAAGTTAAGACAGGCAGAAAGAAAAATTAAAATCGCCAACACCAATCCGCCATAAGTAGCAGCATCATCTGGCCGTCTGTATAAACTGTTAGCGCTAATTACATCGTTCCACGCAGCATTTTGCCGGATGGTAACTAATTTGAAAGCAGATACCTTAGAATCTTCCCTCGCTTTGTTTTGCAGTGGTAAATATTTTGTCAGCTCATTTTCCAAACGGGGTACATTCGCAGGATCAGGAATGTAGAAATATGCAGCATCAAGAAACCAGCTCCAGTCATCCGGCGCAATTTTTTTTCCATCTGCTGTTAACTGGTTATCAAAATCAGTTATAATGCTGAACTGTATTGTTGAATTACGAGGCACATCTTTCAGCACTCCTTTTACGGTGAGTGGCAGTGCGTAAGTTTCACCTGCATAAAAAGTAAGCACTTTGCCTACCGGATTTTGATTGCCAAAATATTTTTTCGCAGTGGTTTCTGTAATTAAGACAGCATTGCGGTCGGTAATATTATTGTCTCCTGCAACCAATGGAAAATTGAATAATTTAAAAAATACAGGATCAGTAAAATGCACCTGTTCTGTAAATGCATCACTTGTATCATACTTTACATTCATGCCCCTGCTGTCAAAACGCACTGCTTCTTTTATTCCGGCAAAATCATTTTTTGCTGTTTG
>JANXWM010000579.1 GCA_025351145.1 Chitinophagaceae bacterium | reverse complement strand
TGCGCTGTTCTTCTTTCGCTTTTCTTTGCTCAGTTATATCCAGTAAAGTACCTAATATCCTAATGGCTTCGGAGCTGGAATTATACAACACTTTTCCTTCGGCCCTTACCCAGTGAATGGATTCATCTTTCCACACAACCCGTGCTTCATACATTAGTTTGCCTGTAATTACAGCTTCCTTATGCGCTTTTACCCTAACTTTCAAATCATCGGGGTGAAAAACAGCAATATATTCACTCCCGGGTACTGGCCCGTTAAAACCAAATATTTTTGCAAACTGGAGCGAGGTTACAATTTCTTCTGTAAGCAGGTTTAAGTCAAATGTGCCTAAACCAACTGCAGCCACGGCAAGCCTTGCCCTTTCCTCAGCTTCTTCAATTTTATTTTTTGCATTAGCCTCTTCTTTTATTTCAGTTGAAACAGGTATAGTAGTTTTTTCTTTTTCGGTGTGGTTGTAATCTTTAGTTGCAGTATGCACCAGGTATATAACCTGGCCGTTTGTATCCAGTACAGGTGTATTGTTAGCTGTAAAGTATTGCTCTTGCAAACCTGTACCTGCAGCAGGGATACCCAAGCTGTAATTACTTATTTCATGAGGCGCTTTGTTTATAATAGCCTGCTCAAAAGAAAATAAAATACACTCAGTATTTTTTGAAAAATTATTTACCGGGAATGCCTTAAAAAAAGAATTACCGGTAATGTTTTCCCGCCTTGTATTTGTTAATGATAAATACGCATTGTTTGCAGCGAGTATGGTATATGCAGGGGCATCAGTGCTTATAATAAGCATTGCCCACGGGCTGTTATTAAAAACATCTTTGTATCCTTCGCCTGAAAGTGCGGTATCCATACTTTTATTATGATATTGGTTTATGGTTCATCCTCTGCAAAAAATGTTCAGTAGTTATATGCACAAATAAGTTGTAAAAATATTTGCTTATTGGCCTCCTTCAATAAATTTTATGTAATAAAAAGGCTTTAAATAATATCATGCATTTTAAGGTATCATTATTTTATCAGCCCTCATTTTTTTATTCTTTGTCCTGCATATTCTGATTTGCCCGAAGCAGGCAGCAATTCACCAATTTTACCCAGGCCTTTTGGCGGCATGTTATTATAAATGCATTCATATTGTCCCGCATGTACTTTATAGGTTTCGTGCCAAATGCCCACATCTCCATTACTTTTAATTTTTGTATTAAAAGCTTTCCATGCAGGGTAATGCAAGCCATCACGGTCTTTAGCGTATGCTTCCAGGTGTTCAAAAGAACGCCAGTATTGAACAATAACGCCGAGGCTTTTCTCAACACCAAGAAAACCGGTCTCTTCTACAGGCATTGCTGCAAGCTCTTCCAGCATTTTATTCATAGCCATTGCAACCGGCCACCATTTATTTATTTTCCAGAATTTGTTAATGCGCATACCAATAAGAAAAACTACAAAATCGCCTTCAAGGCGTACCGTCATGCGTTGATTAATTGTTGCAGGCATAAGGCTTCGTTTTGGTTTAATATTTAGCAGCAGTAAAGCAAGTTAAGAATTTAAAGAAAGATTCCTGACAGTAGCGGCTAAGAAATTTTTGTACCGGGCGTTCGGTTCATTGGGCATCCCCTGTTGCGTCGCACTCTTGTACCTACCGTGTGTACGCATCTTTTTTAATTTAATTTGCTCCGATAGGAGCATCCTGTTTGTAGAACAATACACAGAAATATCAATAAAAGCTCCGTAGGTGCTTCCTGTTTTACGTATTTCAGGAGGCTCCGATGGAGCCAAAATACAGAATTGCATTTTTTTTTCGACAAACAGGTAGCCCCGATGGGGCTATGTTTATTGTTTTTTATCAATTCTATCGCATGTTTTAGATAGAGAAAACATTGGAAAAGATGTGTCCACACGGTAGCTCTTGTACAGTTGGATCTTTGATAAACATGCAGCGTGATACGGGCCATGCGCATTGAGCAAGCTGCAAAAAAAGGAGACTAAAGTTCAATAAAGTTCTGAACGTACAAGAGTGCGACGCAAGAGAAGCTTCATAGCATTTCTTCAGCCTGGCCCAAAATTGTTTAAGTGCTTATATAATTTTTATTACTCAGCAAAGGCGGCAAACCTACACGCCGGTTAAAAATTGAGGAAGTGAGCGTGCCTATGCCGCTGCCTAATATGGCACCGCAGATAATATCGAGCGGGTAATGTACGCCTACATACACCTGCCCGTAGCTAATGGTGGCGGCCCATACAAAGAACAGGTAACCCCATTTTTTAAACCAGGGTTTCATGGTAAAATAAATAAAGCATGCTGCGCCAAAATGATTGGTTGCATGCGATGATGTAAAGCTTCCACTGCCTGGGCAACGGTTCAATAACAACCGTGCCTGGTACATGAGCACATCGTCGCTGCAGGGGCGGGGGCGGTTGATCCAACCTTTTAAAATGCCGCTGCTTATTTGGTCGGTTAATGCGGCCGTTAATATAAAGAAAATGATCCATGGCCAAACCTTCCAGCCAAAATTATAAAAGGCAAAAAGAATAAGAAAGAAATAGAGTGGTGTCCAGGTGCTTGCTTCGCGCCACCATGGATAATTGCTGTCGAGAAA
>JANXWM010000145.1 GCA_025351145.1 Chitinophagaceae bacterium | reverse complement strand
CAGTATAAACATGCAAAAAATGAATTAACCCTTGGCGGAAGCTGGACAAAATATGATGGTAAACATTATGGCAATATTATCTGGGCAAATGTTGGAATTCCTAAAGATTACCAATACTATAATTACCCTGCAACAAAAACTGATGTGAACGTTTACGCCAAATGGCTGCACCAAATTAATACAAACTGGAATGTATTTGCCGATGCGCAGTTTAGAAAAATAATGCATAACATGGAAGGCTTCGAAGGCAGCCCTGATCTCTTCATTAAAAGAAATTTCAATTTCTTCAACCCCAAGCTGGGCATTAGTTACAGCAACAACAGACTGCATGCTTATCTTAGTTATGCACTCGCACACCGCGAACCAAACCGCGACGATTTTCAGGCAGCACTTTCTGAGCAACCGCGCTACGAAACACTCCACGATATTGAACTGGGTGTTGATAAAAAAGCAACCAAATACAACTGGGCCGCCACTTTTTATTATATGCTGTACAATAACCAGTTAGTGCTTACGGGCAAGATAAACGATGTGGGCAGTTATACCCGCATTAACGTGCCCAACAGTTACCGCATGGGTATTGAACTGCAGGGAGGTGTTGTAATAAGCAAGTGGCTCAATGGAACAGCCAACCTTACTTTAAGCCGCAATAAAATAAAATCGTTCACAGAATATATTGATGATTACGATAACGAAAAACAGCAAACCGTAAAACACAGTAACACAAATATTGCTTTTGCACCTGCTGTTATTGGCGGCGCCGTTATAAACTTATTGCCGTTTAAAAATGCAGAGTTAAGTATCATGGGCAAGTATGTGGGCAAACAGTATATGGACAATACCCAAAACAATAACCGCACTATTAGCGATTATTATACACAAGATGCAAGGCTTACTTACAGCGTAAAAAATTTCCTGTTTAAAGAGTGGAGTTTTATCCTGCAGGCCAACAATATATTAAACCGTAAATACGAAGCCAATGGTTACACTTACCCTTACGTTTACGGCGGCACGCTCATCAACGACAATTATTATTACCCAATGGCCGGCACCAATTTTATGCTTGCAGTTAATATGAAATTATAAAGGCCTTTTGTACCCGGCAGCAGAATATGAATGAAGCATTCTTGCGTCGCACTCTTGTACGGTTTGATATTCTTTTGAGCTTTTACCACAGCAAAGATTTAAGCGGGGATCAAAGCGAATGCTGTTGGTCAGCGACCAACAGCGGCATCAAATTTCGTTTACAATCATTTCTAACTTCATAAAAAGCTTCAGTGCTTATTCTTAATTTTATTACATTAAGGCATTTTTTTTTGTATAATTGTTTAAGGTAACAATAACCCAGAATGATATATAATCTTATACAAAGAGTTTCGTATTCTAAAATAAAATAATTAGTATGACGATCATAACACCTGAAATTAAAGATAAAATATTATTTTATCTATGTAATGAAGCTAAACCGGAACAATACAATACGGCACCATTGAGGGATGTTCTAAATAGCCTTGATCTTGATCTCGAGATGTTCAGTGCAGTCATAAATCAATTTCAAAGATTTGGTTTTTTAGAAGATTTGAATCTGAGACAGTCAAGCGTTTCTTTTACTTTTAGAATAGACGCACACGACTATGCTCAAAAAGGCGGCTTTATAGGACAGGAAGAAATTTTTAAAAGTAATATTGAAAAATTATTGCTAGAGATTGATCACCTTAAAAAAGAACTTATTCCGGATCATCTCGAAAAGCTTAATAAAATTTCATCTATTGCATCAGCAATTTTCTCTGGTTTATCATTGTATAAGTAATTTAATTCAGAACACTTTGGTAAAACATTTCATAGTACAGGATACCCTGAAATGAATTCAGAGTGACTTCCATCCTTCGCTTCAATAAAAGCCCAATCTCCAATTCAACCGCTCAAGGGTGCGACGCAAGTAAAGCTTCATAGCATTACTTCTGCCTGGTTCAAAAAATGTATTGCCGCCATAGCAAAAAGCAGGCTGTTAAATATAAAACCAACCGCTTAACCAAAACTGTAAACGGTAATGTTTAAACTCTAAACTTTATTACAGATATTCGTGTTTTACGAAGTTTTATATTCTACAAATATGTCAGGTAAAAAATTGCAGGTTTGGATGCCATTACTCTTTGCCGTTGTAATGACGGTGGGCATGTGGCTCGGTTATCAATTGCGGGAAAATACAACTGGTGCCGTGGGCTTTATGACCAACACCAAAAGTAATTCGCTCCAGGAAATCCTTAACCTGGTACAAAATAAATATGTAGACACGGTTTCTATCGACAGCCTTAAAGAAACAGCCATCACCGAAATGCTTACGCACTTAGACCCGCACTCTGTCTACATTCCGGCAAGTGAACTTGAGGGAGTTAATGAAGATATGCAGGGTAATTTTATGGGTATAGGTGTGGAGTTCCAGATTTTCAGCGATACGGTAAATATTGTAAACGTAATTGAAGATGGCCCTTCGTATAAAGCGGGTGTGCAGGTGGGCGATAAGCTTATTCTTGTGAACGATACCGCTAAACTTACCGGTAAAAAAATAGGCCCGGATGATGTAAAAAAACACCTGCGTGGGCCCGGCGGCAGCGAGGTAAAAATAACTGTGCTGCGCGGCGGCCAGCTTAAAACGATCAATATTAAACGCGGCATAATTCCGTTGCCATCGGTGGATGTGGCTTACATGATTGATACCGCAACCGGCTTTATACACATCAATAAATTTTCTGAAACCACTTACCCTGAGTTTATGGCTGCCATAGAAAAACTCCAGGGAAAAGGCATGCAAAAATTAGTGCTCGACCTTCGTGGTAATGGCGGTGGCGTTTTGCAGCAGGCTGCTAATATTGCAGATGAATTTCTCGACAATGATAAGATGATCGTTTACACACAGGGCAGCAAAGCTCCAAAGGCAGAATACCGCTGCAGCAAGGATGGCGTTTTTGAAAAAGGCAAGCTCACTGTACTGGTTGATGAAACGAGTGCAAGTGCCAGCGAAATTCTCAGTGGCGCCCTGCAGGATTGGGACAGGGCCACCATTATTGGCCGCAGAACATTTGGCAAGGGCCTTGTACAGCAACAGTTTCCGCTTAGCGATGGAGGTGCTTTAAGGCTTACAGTGGCGAGGTATTATACACCGCTTGGCCGCAACATTCAAAAGCCTTATAACAAGGGGATTGACAATTACGAAGATGAATTAATGCAGCGCTTTCACGATGGCGAAGTGGTGCACGGCGATACATCTGTACCCAAAGGGCCTGCGTTTAAAACAAAAGGCGGGCATATTGTTTATGGCGGCGGCGGCATAACGCCTGATGTATTTATTCCCTTCGATACTACCAGTCAGCCAAAGCAGGTTTTGCAGCTCTATATGAAAAATACACTCAATAATTTTGTGTACGAATATTACATTCAAAACCGCGGGTACCTGCAAACAATTAAAACACCGGTAGAACTATATAAACAGTTTAAACCCGGCGAAAAGGAATGGCAACAGTTAACTGAATTTGCAAAGAAAGATACCATTGATTTAAGCACTGTTAATGCAACCGCCAAAGCCGATATGCTTAAGAAAATTCAATCGCTTATGGCACGGCAGGTATGGCGTGCAGAAGGTTACTACGAAGTAAGCAATGAAACCGATCCCATGATCAGAAAAGCACTGGAAGAAATGAAGTAAAACTTTTTGTACCGGACCGAGTATTTCATGGCATCGCCTGTTGCGTCGCACTCTTGTACAGCTTGCCCCGCTGAGGCGGGGTTAAGAATATCATTCAGGAAAAGAAAAAGCAGGGAGCACTTATACTCGTGCCCCCTGCTTTTTTTATACAAACCTAAAAATTATTTTGCCCTTACATTGATGGATATTCTGCGGTCTTTTTGCTTTTCTTCATCCGGTGCACCTGCTGCAGCCTTTGCATATTGTGAACCATATCCTTCTGCTCCCACAATTTGTTCAGGATTGGAGCCTGCTTTTTTTAATGCTGCCACAACGGCATCTGCACGTGCCTGCGATAATTTTAGATTAGCTGTTTCATTGCCTGTTTTATCGGTATAGCCGCCAATCTTTATCTTTAATTTGGGATATGCTTTTAATATGGCAACAATATTTTTAACCTGTGCCATACTTGAGTCTGTGATCTCAGCACTGCCTGTTTTAAAATTAAGGTTATCAAAATCGAACCAGCGGTTTTTGTTGATACTGTCTGCCGGGGCTTTTGAAGACATATAGATCAAAAGCATTTTTTCAATACCGTTTTGCTGCGCCATCAGTTCTGTACCATCGATCAGTTTTATGGATAAAGCTGGCTTAGCATTAAGTGTTGTATCAACCTGCTCTGTTGCAGCTAAACTGTCGGTTTCAGGTAAAACACCGGCTGTATAGGTAGGGCCCCCGTTAAAAAAATACAATATAAGGCCGGCACTTAGTACAACCAGTAGAAATGGCAATAACCAGCCCATACTTAGTGGCGTAGTGCGGGAAGTATTACCTGAAGAAAAATCAGTTGCTGATGGATCTTTTACTGTTTCATCACCAGTAGAAAAAGTATCTGACATAGTATAAATTTTTTATTAAAATTTTGGTTAATCATCCACGTTAGAAGCACCCTGCAGATTAATGGCAATGTTACTTTCTTTTAAGTTTTCAACAAAAACTTCTTTGACCGGTTGATTGAGGATATTGATTGCCTTTGTTTATTTATACTGAGCAAAGTTGATATACCGCCATGCTTGTGATGTGCGTGTTATTATTTCTGTGAACCGGTAGCTGAAATATTTTCTGAAAGTACAAGGGTGCGACGCAAGGAACGATGACTATAGCTTCTTTAGCCGGGTACAAAATTAAAAATCCCGCTTTGTAATGGCGGGATTTTTAATCATTCATATTATTTTAAACACTTGCTTCTTCTGTTGTTTTCCTGAACTCGAATTTTATTAATCCGGCTTCTTTATCAAGATCTGCAATCAGCAGATCGCCTTGTTTAACATTCATATTCAGGATTTGCTCTGCCAGCGGATCTTCAAGGTATTTTTGAATGGCGCGGTGCAGTGGCCTTGCACCAAACTGTGCATCGTAACCTTTATCAGCAATAAAGGCTTTGGCCTCGGCTGTAAGTTCGAGTGAAAATCCAAGTGCAGTAAGCCTTTTCATTACACCGCGCATCAATATATCGATGATCTCGAAAATATGCTCACGTGTAAGGGAATTGAAAATTACCACATCATCTACACGGTTTAAAAACTCTGGCGAGAAAGTGCGTTTTAATGCTTTTTCTATTACTGCTTTATTATTTTCATCCTGGTTTTGAACACGGTTAGCCGTTGCGAAACCTACACCATCTCCAAAATCTTTTAACTGCCTTGCGCCAATGTTTGAAGTCATGATGATCATTGTATTTTTGAAATTGATCTTTCTGCCCAAACCATCTGTTAACTGGCCATCATCCAAAACCTGTAACAGGATGTTGTAAATATCAGGGTGTGCTTTTTCAATTTCATCAAGCAGGATTACGCAGTAAGGCTTGCGGCGAACTTTTTCAGTAAGCTGTCCGCCTTCTTCGTAACCAACATACCCGGGAGGTGCACCAATTAAGCGGCTCACAGTGAATTTTTCCATGTACTCACTCATGTCTATACGAATGAGTGCGTCTTCACTGTCGAACATATATCTTGAGAGTGCGCGGGCCAATTCGGTTTTACCTACACCCGTTGGGCCAAGAAAGATAAATGTACCAATAGGTTTCTTTGGGTCCTTTAAACCAACGCGGTTACGCTGAATAGCTTTTACTACTTTGCTGATGGCTTCATCCTGTCCAACAACCATCGATTTCATATCATCGCCCATCTTCCTCAGCTTATCTGTTTCGGCCTGCACCATACGTTTTACAGGAATGCCCGTCATCATACTTACTACTTCAGCAATTGCTTCTTCATCTATGGGGTAACGCTTATGTTTGCTTTCTTCTTCCCATTGTCCCTTGGCTTTATCTAACTCTTCGCCCAAGCGTTTTTCTGTGTCGCGAAGAGATGCGGCTTCTTCAAAACGCTGGCTTTTAACAACTTTGTTTTTTTCCTGTTTAATATCTTCGATCTGTTTTTCAAGTTCAAGAATATTAGAGGGAACATTAATGTTTTTTAAGTGCACCCTTGCTCCAACTTCATCAAGCACATCAATTGCTTTGTCTGGAAGCAATCTGTCAGTCATATATCTGTCACTCAATTTTACACAAGCATCAATGGCATCATCGCTGTATAAAACACTGTGATAATCTTCGTAGCGCGATTTAATATTATTGAGTATCTGGATAGTTTCATCAACACTTGGTGGCTCAATCATCACTTTCTGGAAACGGCGGTCCAATGCGCCATCTTTCTCAATATACATCCTGTACTCATCAAGAGTAGAAGCTCCTATACATTGAAGTTCACCACGCGATAATGCGGGTTTAAATATATTGCTGGCATCAAGTGAACCACTGGCACCTCCTGCACCCACTATCGTATGGATTTCATCAATAAATAAAATAACATCGCGGTTTTTTTCCAGCTCATTCATAATCGCCTTCATGCGTTCTTCAAATTGCCCGCGGTATTTAGTGCCAGCAACAAGCGCTGCGAGATCTAAGCTTATAACACGTTTGTCAAATAAAACCCGGCTTACTTTGCGCTGCACAATACGTAGTGCAAGCCCTTCCACAATAGCTGTTTTACCAACACCGGGTTCACCGATTAAAATTGGATTATTTTTTTTGCGGCGCGACAAAATTTGCGATACACGCTCAATTTCCTGTTCCCTGCCAACAATGGGATCTAATGCCCCAGTTTCTGCGAGCTTGGTAATATCCCTCCCGAAATTGTCTAATACCGGGGTTTTGCTTTTGGCATTTCCCGCCTGTTTACCACGTTGCTGCTGAGAAAAACTTTTCTTTTCCTCATCAAAATCATCATCGTTCTCATCGGTAAATTCGCTGCGGGGTTCGTTGCTTTTTACCATGCCTAATTCGTTTCTGAAAATATCGTAGTCCACGTCAAATTGATTTAAAATTTGTGTTGCAATGTTTTCTTTGTTCTTAAGGATCGAGAGCATCAGGTGCTCTGTTTCAACCAATGGGCTTTTAAGGGCTTTGGCTTCAAGCACCGTTACACGTATCACTTTCTCGGCCTGCCTTGTAAGCGGGAGACTGTTAATGTTGGCTATGTTTTTTCCCGTCTTGTCTTTAACAGCCAGTTCAATTTCTTTACGCAATTCGTAGAGATCAACATTCAATTGCTTCAAAATTTTTATTGCTGTATTTTCTCCTTCTCTAATCAATCCTAATAAGAGATGTTCCGTGCCTATGAAATCATTCCCCAGCCGCAGTGCCTCTTCCCTGCTAAACGAAATGATCTCTTTTACCTGGGCTGAAAAGTTATTATCCATTTTGTAGTGTTTGTACAATTATAACAAATATTTTTGAGCTCTGTTGTGTCCAATTTATGCACACCATGTTAATCATTCAATAAAGGTATATGAATTTCAAAATTGATACCAAAGAGAAATTTACGGTTATTACGCCATTGCAGATTGATTTGTATGACAATTTAACAGAGGAACTCTTTAAAACAGCCACTTCCTGTCTGCAAAAGCAAGTAAAAAATGTAGTGCTTAACCTTCAAAATATTCAAACTGTTGAGGAAGCCTCAGCCGAAAAGATTGCAATGCTTCAGCAAACATTTTATGAAAGCAGCGCTTCATTTGTTATTTGTGAAGTAAGTAAACCTGTTGAGGAACAGCTTGATCATTTTCAGCTCCTCGAAACTATGAATATAACACCAAGCGAAAGTGAAGCTTGGGATATTGTACAGATGGAAGAAATTGAAAGGGAATTAATGGATGATTTTGGTGAGGAGTAATTTTTGTTACCCGGCTTTTGTAAATGAATGAAGCTTTACTTGCATCGCACTCTTGTACGTTCAGATTAAAAATCAGCTTTAACACGCACGGTAAAAATACCTCGGCAATCGTTTTACTTTATTGCCTCAACTTAAATTTCAAATGATTTTGTACCTTCCCGTTTTACAGATCATCAACTCTACAATTAACTACCCTGCCATGAATGAAAAACTATTGCAATTTGTCTGGCAATTTCAATATTTTAATAAGAGCAATCTTGTAACTGCAGATGGTGTTCAATTACAAATTATACACCCAGGGCATCTCAATTTAAACCAGGGCCCTGATTTTCTTGAAGCCAAAATTAAAACGGGAAATACCATTTGGGCCGGCAGTATTGAAATACATACACAGGCATCCCAATGGAACCATCATAAACACACAGGCGATCCAAACTACACCAATGTTATACTGCATGTAGTTTGGCAAAACGATATACCTGTGCAGGATATAAACCGTCAAAATATTGCAACGCTTGAACTGCACCAGCTTGTTCCTAAAATAATGCTGCAGCAATATGAGCAACTGATGCATTCAAAAGGTTTTGTACCCTGCGAAAAATACCTGCCCGCAATTACTGAAATGGGCTGGTTATCGTGGAAAGAAAGGCTTGTGGCAGAAAGGCTGCAACAAAAAGCCAATCATGTTTTGGAGTTACTGCGCCAATCAAATAGCCACTGGGAAGAAGTTTTCTGGTGGCTACTCGCCAGAAACTTTGGAATAAAAGTAAACGCAGATGTTTTTGAGCAAATGGCTAAAAGCATTCCTTTAAACATACTCGCCAAGCACAAAAATCAGGTTAACCAGCTGGAGGCTTTGCTATTTGGGCAGGCGGGTCTTCTTGCAGGGATTTTTAAAGACGATTACCCTCAATTGCTGCAGAGGGAATATCGCTTTCTTGCTGCCAAATACAAATTAAGATCAATAAGTAAAGCACCTGATTTTCTCCGCATGAGGCCCGCCAATTTTCCAACTATCAGGCTGGCGCAACTTGCCGTGCTTGTCTTTCAGTCAACACATTTGTTTTCACGGGTGCTTGAAATAAAGGATATCAATGAGCTGAGAAAACTACTCAATATTACGGCCAATGATTATTGGCATTACCATTATATGCCGGATGTGGAAACACAATATAAACCTAAAACACTTGGCCGTACAATGGTTGATAATATTATCATCAATACCATTGTTCCTGTACTCTTTGCTTACGGAAGCCACCACAAAGAACAACAGTGGAAAGATAGAGCTGTACAGTATTTGACACAGTTGCCACCCGAACAAAATGCTATTACCAAACAATGGAAAACCTTTAATGTAGCTCATGAAAATGCTTTTGATTCGCAGGCATTGATTGAACTGAAAAATAATTTCTGTAACCATAAACTTTGCCTTAGTTGCGGTGTAGGCAATAAGATATTGAAACGCGGGGAGCCATGAACCTTGCTATATTTTTTCCTTCTTTCCGCAAGTGCTATAATATATTCCATGTTTTTATTTTGAACCGTGCAGAAGTAATGCTATGAAGCGTTCCTTGCGTCGCACTCTTGTACGTTCGGATTATGAATGAGCTTTTACCGAAGCGTAGAACCCCGGTCAGACGGCTCAAAGCCGTCAGACCGTTATCCTTCATTTTTTTGGTATGCGGATTTAGTTCGTCTATTTTTGAGTAGGCAGTTGTTTATATTGACACATCCTTA
>JANXWM010000565.1 GCA_025351145.1 Chitinophagaceae bacterium | reverse complement strand
CCATGATTCGTCATTTCATTTACAGAAGTATAATCCGAAACTACAAAGCCTTTAAAGCCCCATTGTTTGCGCAGCAAATCTGTGAGCAGCCATTTGTTTCCTGTGGCAGGTACTGCATCAATTTCATTAAAAGAACTCATGATGCTTCCTGTTCCTGCGTCCACCGCAGCTTTGTACGGAGCAAGGTAATACTGGTACATTTTTATTTTGCTCATGTCAACTGTGTTGTATTCGCGGCCAGCTTCTGCGCCGCCGTATAAAGCAAAATGTTTTACGCACGCCATGATGGTATTGTTCTTCTTAAGATCATCGCCCTGGTAACCTTTTACCATTGCTTTGGCGATCTGTGAACCGAGGTATGGGTCTTCGCCATTACCTTCTGAAATCCTTCCCCAGCGCGGATCACGGGCAATATCAACCATTGGTGAGAATGCCCAGTTTAAGCCATCAGCGGTGGCTTCTGTTGCTGCAACACGTGCTGTTTTGGTGATCAATGCAGTATCCCAACTGCAGGATAAACCAAGTGGTATGGGAAAAATGGTTTGATGTCCGTGTATCACATCCAAACCGAAAATTAATGGTATGTGCAAACGCGAATTATCTACTGCAATCTTTTGTACCTGCCTTACCTTTCCCGCTCCCCAAATTCCAAACAAACCACCTACCTGCCCGTTACGAATTTTTGTATCTACACCTGTACTCACCACAGAACCTGTAACTGCGCCTCCAGGATTTACCAGGTTTAACTGGCCAATTTTTTCATCAAGCGTCATCTTGCTCATCAGGTTGCTTACGAACGAATTCATCTTTGCATCCTGTGCCTGCGCAGGAATATATAGCGTTGCAGTTGCAAGCAGCAAGGCAAAAAACTTTCTCATGTGGCGGTTATTTATTGTTGTTATTATATTTTTTTGGGGACCAAACTTTTGTACAGCTATGAAGCGTTCCTTGCGTCGCACTCTTGTGCGTTTAGAACAATGAGCGTCATTGCGAGGCTTCCGAAGCAATCTCTTGTCCTCCATTTATGTTGCGTGTATGTTTTGCCAGGTGATTGCTTCGTTCCTCGCAATGACGCACCATGTTATTCTGTACAAGTGTGCGACGCAAGAGGCGATGCTATGAAATACAAATGCCGGGTTCATAAAAAATTATTTTAATAAATAGGGTTCAATTACTTTTTGCCAGATGGCATAACCTTTTGCATTCATGTGCAAATTATCTTCTTTAAAAATATCTGGCATTGGTTTATTATCAGCGCCAACCATTGCATGATAAACATCTATAAAAGCTGTTTTGTTCTTCTTAGTTAAATAATCTTTTATAATGTTATTTGCCTGCATCATTTTTGGCATAAGCGTTGCCCGGCTTGGGCTTGGCTTGATTGACACAAATGCAATGGGAACATTTTCCAACTTTTTTCTTATGCCGGTGAACAATGTTTTAAAACGGTCAACCACCATTTGGGCTGTTACGGTATCGCTTGCCGCAAGATCATTATCGCCGCAATAGATCACGATTTGTTTGGGCTGATACGGAACAATAATATCATTAATATAACGGATCATATCTGGAAGCGAAGAACCCCCAAATCCCCGGTTGATAATGGTATAGCCGGGAAAAGCATCCTGCACATTGCTCCACATACGAAAGGAAGAGCTGCCCACAAAAAGTATGGCATTCTTTGGCGGAAATTTTACAGCGTCTGACTTTTTAAAAGCGGCAATTTCTTCTGCAAAAGGTTGTGCGGATATTTTACTTACGGCGGTTGCAGCAACCAATGATATAAGAAAGTATAAAAATATTTTTTTCATAATGGCTTAATTTTTATCCGGCAGTTTTATAAAATTCCCCGCCATGTAAAACTACAAACCGCTGCTGTATTGTTTCGCATGCAAGAACAAAATCTTTTACGTCTGCAGTATTAAATGTAAACATATCGTAATGACAGGGAATTACACAACCTGCATCAATTTCTTTTGCAAGTTGTGCTGCTTCTAAACAGTTGAGATTGCCTGCAACGCCACGTGAGGGATCGTTGCCATTAATGGGCAGTAAAGCAAGGTCAACATTAAAAGGTTTCAGCAGAGCAGCCATACCATCAAACCACAAAGTGTCGCCGCTGTGGTAAACAGTATGTTTACCAAACTTAATTACATAGCCCATGAATTTGGAGTTGCCTTTTTCATCTCTTTCTATTTCGTTGTGCTTTGCGGGAATGCCAATGAATGTAAAATCGCCAATCGTTATTTGTTTACCATCATTTAAACCAAGAGGTAAATTGATATCGCATTTCACACGCTCTGAAACGAATGCTCTATTGGCTTCGGGGATGATGAATTTGATTCCGGGATTGTTTTCAATCACCGGTATCAATGTCTCTCCGTCCAGGTGATCTGTATGGTTATGGCTTGATGTAACAATCGAAATATTTTTAAGCAACTCCGGCCTTACCACCAACTCACTCATTCTTGTGTGCGGCTTGTTGGTGGTCAAATATTTTTTGGTGAGCGAATCAGATAAATAAGGATCGAGCAACACACGCTGCTTTTTCCATTGTAACAGGTAGCCACTCTGCCCGAGCCACCAGATATGAAATGAATCTGCATCGCTCATGCATGCATCCATCTCTGCAATTAATGCTTCGTCTTTTTTTATGGCGGAAATTAACATCGTGAATGGTGAATAGTGTTATGAAAGTACAAGAGTGCGACGCAACAAAAGCTTAATCTTTATTCAAAAGCCCGGCTCATAAATTTTCTCTTACTTGCTTCGCTCCTTTAACCATATTGATGAGCTTTTGCCGCGATGCCCATCTTGCAGTCTGGCTAAGGCCACAATCGGGTGCCACAGATAATTTCTCTGCCGGAATGTATTGCAGGCAACGATTAATTCTTTCTATCACATCTGCTACCGATTCTATATAATAATTTTTTACATCAATGATGCCGACAGCAACGTGCATTTTTTCAGCAAACACTTTCAGCAATTCAATCTCGGCAAACTCCCGGTTGGCCATTTCAATATGAATTTCATCAACAGTAAGATCGAGAAAATCGGGCAGCATCGGTTTAATGCTTCTGTAACCGACGGGCCTTCCTTTAAAATTACCAAAACACAAATGCGTACTCAGGTTACATTTGCCAACAACCGGCTTCACCGTGCGGTTGAATATATCTACAAAACGTTTTGTATCTTCTTTGTATGCATAACAACTCATTGATGGCTCATCAACGGTTATCTCTGTACAACCCGCCGCCACAAGGTCTTCCAACTCTTTGCGCACCATTGGTAACAATGCTTCGGTTATCTCGTAACGGTCTTTATATTTTTCGTTGGGCAACAATCTTCCGCTTAGCGTGTAAGGGCCGGGCACACTTGCTTTTAGCGTTGACCCTGCAGGCGCCAGTTTTTGCAGGCGCTGAAACTCTTTTACAGCGCCCAATCCGGCAGGTGCAACCAGCTCGCCTATGATATTATTTTTTCCACGCTGATCATGAGCAGCAGGGCCAAATTTTCGTGTCTCCGTTTCATTGTTCTGAATGCCTTTGATATACCCATAGAACGACAAATTAAAATCAAGTCGGGTTTGTTCGCCATCAGTGATCACGTCGAGACCTGCAGTAACCTGGTCATGGATTGCAGCGATTACAGCATCTTCGAT
>JANXWM010000553.1 GCA_025351145.1 Chitinophagaceae bacterium | reverse complement strand
CAAGAACAAAAAGGATAGAAATAGTACAAAGAAATTTCATGGCAGTAATTGTTTCAAATAAAAAATATGACAACGAAGTTAAATGATAAACTAAAATCTTCGCACTGCTCAATTGTGTTCGGTCAGTACAAGAGTGCGACGCAAGAGGCGATTTATAGTACTACTTAAGCCTGGCTCAAAAAAATAATAAGAACTTATAACCAAACCACTTTTTGCACAGGTTCGTGGGGAGCGCCAATAATATCTTTATACAAATTTGGCCGCCTTGCTTTTATATAACGGTGGCCGCCTGCATTTGCCAATTTATCTTTTGTGAGAACAGCCGTTTCAAAAGAGTCATCAAAAGATCTGCATTCCGCAACAACATCTCCAAAAGGGTCAATAATCATAGAGCAGCCGTTTTTTAACTGGTCATCGTCCATACCAATAGCATTGGAGAACACTGCATAAACTGCGTTGTCGTAAGCCCGTGAAGGCAGCCATTTCATTAGCCATGCGCGGCCTTTCATGCCATCAAACTCCAGCCGCAATGAGGTTGGGTCCGTTTCCCTGTTCTGCCATAGTTGAGGATCAACGAAACCTGCGCCCGGCCTTGTAGATGGCGTACACATGGTTACATGCGGCATAAAAATAATTTCGGCACCCAGTAGGGTAGTGGCCCTTACATTTTCTATGATGTTATTATCGTAGCAAATTAAAATGCCGCATTTCCAGCCATGGAGTTCAAACACACAATATTCATTTCCCGGCGTTAAGAATGGATTAATGAAAGGGTGCAGCTTTCTGAACTTTGCTACAAGCCCGGTTTTATCAACACATACATAAGCTTTAAATAGAGTATCATCTTCGTCTTTTTCAAAAAGCCCGGCGAGAACAGCAATATCATTTTTTGCGGCTATTTGGGTAAGTCTTTTTATGCTTTCTCCAGAAGGAATCAGTTCAGCTACTTCAAGCATTTGCTCTTTGGAAAGATGCCGTGCGAATGTATATCCGGTTATGGAGCATTCATGAAAAGCAATTACGCTGGAACCCTGTGCCGCCGACTGCTCAGAGAGTTTTTCAATAACCGAAAGGTTATAATCTTTGTCGCCGCTTTTGTGCTCGAATTGTGCAGTTGCGATTTTTATTTTATCCATAAAGCATGCTTTAATAATCAAATAAGCGCACTATTTATTTGGCAATAATTATTCATCGTGTTTTTCTTCCGGTATGGCAATCTTTGGGAAGAAAGTCATAAGCAGCATGATAAAGGTAATGATCAGCAAAAGGTAAAGCCCGGCCTTTTTCTCAGGGCATTCACCCGCCTGGCAAGTGGTTAGTAAAATATAGTTCCGTATTGCCCACGCAAAGTTAACCGCGCCAATAAAAACATTGGTTCGCTTGGCCCATATTTTAGGTACTGCAAAAAATATGGCTCCGGCAACCGATAAAACAATATTCATTAAACCCGGTCGGCCAAAATTTGTTACTCCCGAATCTAAGCCGGTAATCAAAATGTTATTGCCGGCAATAAAAACCCAGGGCATATAACAGATGGCAATAATTGCAAGAGAAGCTGCAATTCCTGTAAGTTGAGAATGTTTCATAATAATAAAAGGATTACAGTAGGTAATCCTTTTTGTTTCTAAATTATCGAGGTTTCGAGCAGATTCGAACTGCTGTACGAGCTTTTGCAGAGCTCTGCCTAGCCACTCGGCCACGAAACCATTTTTTAGAGCTGCGAAAATAGGATATTTTTGAAAACGCGAAGCATATTTGATGATTGATATGGAAATGAGTTTTGGAATCGCTTTATTTTAACAACAAAGTAAAATTGATATGCGTGGATACAGGCATTAGTTTTTCATGGCATCCAGGTTGCGTCGCAATCCTTTCATCGTTCATATCAATGGTCATCTTCAGCATCATGCGCAATGTGCCTGTCTGCATTTGAACGGGGTAATAGAAATAGAACTTAATTGGCAGGGCAGTATTATTTTCGGGCACGGGATTTTGTATTTTGCTCAATAAAGAATCGAAAAGTACAAGAGTGCGACGCAAGAATGTTTAATAGTAGTAATGCAGCTCGGCCCATAAAAATATAACTTAATAACATGAATAAAATTGAAGCATCGGAACTCATCATCAATAATCGCGGTGCTGTTTATCATTTAAACCTGCGGCCCGAAGAGCTTGCCACCACCGTAATTACGGTTGGCGACCCAGACCGTGTGAAAGAAGTGAGCAAGCATTTTGATAAGGTTGAATATAGTTTGCAACACAGGGAATTTATTTCACACACAGGTTATATAGGCAGCAAAAGAATTACCGTGTTATCTACAGGTATTGGCCCGGATAATATTGATATTGTGATGAACGAACTCGATGCTTTGGTAAACATTGATCTTGAAAACCGTATGGTAAAAAATGAACTTACACAGCTTATGATTATTCGTGTAGGTACCAGCGGTTCTTTGCAGGCAGATATTCCTGTGGATAGTTTTGTTACCAGCACGCATGGGTTGGGTTTGGATAACCTGTTAAACTATTACCAGCACAGCAATAATGAAGAAGAAAGGGCACTGATACAGCAGTTTGTTTCGCATACGCAAATGGAAGCTGGGTTTTCGCAACCTTATATCTGCAGCGCTTCAACAGCAGTAATGAAACATTTTGTGGAGGGTTTTCACCAGGGAATTACAGTTACCTGCCCGGGGTTTTATGGTCCGCAGGGAAGGGTGTTGCGGCTGGGTTTAACCAACCCGCATTTAATTGACAGGCTAACACAATTTTATTACGGTAACCACCGTATTACCAATTTTGAAATGGAAACCAGCGCTATTTATGGTTTAGGAAGGTTACTTGGCCATCAATGCTTAAGTTTGAATGCTATTGTGGCAAACAGGATAAGCAAAACGTTTTCAAAAGATGGCAATGCTGCAGTAGAAAATTTAATTCAAAAGGCTTTATCAATCATCGTGAACATATAATTATGCAACTTAATTTTTTCAAGTACCAGGGCACAGGAAATGATTTTATTATTATTGATAACAGGGAGGGCAATATTGGTTTGGCAACTGAACAAATAAAACATTTATGTGACCGCCGTTTTGGTATTGGCGGTGATGGTCTGATGCTTTTAAACCTTAAGGAAGGCTACGATTTTGAAATGAAATACTACAACGCCGATGGTAACGAAAGCAGCATGT
>JANXWM010000540.1 GCA_025351145.1 Chitinophagaceae bacterium | reverse complement strand
CGGTTCATCGCGATAGCCAGGGTTGTATGCGCTTCCCATGAAATAGAACCGAAACTCATAGCACCGGTTGCAAAACGTTTATAAATATTTTCGGCTGGTTCTACTTCATCAATTGAAATAGCAGGACGGTTTCGTTTGAACTCGAAAAGGCTGCGGAGCGTACATGCTTTTTCGCTTTGATCATTAATAAGTTTTGAATACTTTTTAAAAGTAATGTAGTCATTCATTTTAGTTGCATGCTGCAACAAATGAATCGTCTGCGGGTTAAATAAATGGAATTCCCCCTTACGTTTCCATTGGTAAAGTCCGCCAACCGGTAAACGCTCAACCGGTATTTCTTTGCGGCTAAATGCGAAGTAGTGTTTTATCAATGTTTCACGGGCTATTTCATCAAGCCCCATACCTTCAATACGTGAAGTGGCACCGGTGAAATACTTTTCAACCACTTCCTTATTTAAACCAATAATCTCCATGATCTGTGCTCCCTGGTAAGACTGTAAAGTGGAGATGCCCATTTTAGAGAATACTTTCAACAAGCCATCACAGACAGCTTTTACATAATTCTTTTTAAGGTATTCAGCATCAAGTTCTGTTTCAAGCTTACCTATAATCTTCATGTCGCGGATAGAAGATAATGCCAGGTATGGATTGATTGCTGTTGCCCCAAAGGCAATCAGGCATGCGAAATGATGCACTTCCCAAACATCGCCGGCTTCTACTACAATGCCCACCTGTCCGCGCAAACCTTTTCTTATCAGGTGATGATGCACTGCTGCTGTAGCCAATAAAGAAGGCATGGCAGCATGGTCACTGTCAACAGCCCTGTCGCATAATATAATTACTTCAAAACCATCATTGGCCGCATCTTCTGCATACCGGCATAAACGGTCCAATCCTTTTTTAAGTGACCCGGGTTTGCCATCTGCGCGGAAATAAGTCTGCAATGTTTTTGCCTGGAAAATACCCGTATCAATACTTCTTATTTGTTCAAGTTCATGATTGTTTAGAACAGGATGTTTCAGTGCTACTGAGTGACAGGCAAGCGGGTCTTCATTCAGCAGGTTACCGTTGTTACCTACAAAAGTTGCAAGCGACATCACCATCTTTTCGCGGATGGGGTCAATCGGTGGATTGGTTACCTGTGCGAAGAGTTGTTTGAAATAAGTGCTGAGATGCTGAGGCTGATCACTCAATATGGCTAACGGTACATCTGTCCCCATTGAACCTATAGGTTCTTTACCATCCGTGGCCATTGGTGCTACAATGGTTTCAAGGTCTTCGGTACTGTAGCCAAAAGCTTTATGGTATTTAAATATCTGTTCAGTTTCAAGGTGTGTAAACATTACCCGTGGTTCGGGTAATTCTTCCAAACGAATCTTATATTTATTCAGCCATTCGCCGTAAGGTTTTTGCGAACAAATAGTTTGCTTTAATTCATCATCACTAATAATGCGACCCTGCTCCATATCAACCACGAACATTTTGCCCGGTTGAAGGCGGCCCTTTTCTTTTATCATGGACGGATCGACAGGAAGTACGCCTGTTTCCGAAGCCATAATCACACGATCATCCTTTGTAACACAGTATCTTGAAGGACGAAGACCATTCCTGTCGAGCGTGGCACCAATGATCTTCCCATCTGTAAATGAGATAGAAGCCGGGCCATCCCAGGGTTCCATCATAGACGCATGATATTCGTAAAAGGCTTTCTTTACCGGGTCCATTTGTTCGTTACCATCCCATGCCTCAGGTATCAGCATCATCATTACATGCGGTAAAGAACGGCCTGTCATGGAAAGTAATTCAATCATATTATCCAAACACGCTGAATCACTTTGCCCCCCTGTTACAATTGGTAATAACATCTCCATTTCTTCTTTGCTGAAATAAGGAGAAGTGAACCCATGTTCACCGGTTTTTAACCAATTGAGGTTTCCTTGTAATGTATTGATCTCGCCATTGTGTGCAATAAAACGGAATGGCTGTGCAAGTTTCCACGAAGGAAATGTATTTGTGGCAAAACGTGAGTGCACCAAACCAAATGCAGATACTACTCTTTTGTTTTCAAGATCTGGAAAATATCCCCGCACCTGTGTGCTGGTAAGCTGCCCTTTATAGATTACTGTTTTGTATGAAAGTGATGCCAGGTAAAAACCAATTAAATCTTTTCTTACTGTATCGTTAATTGTATGGGTAGCATAATTGCGCAGAATAAATAATTTCCGCTCAAACTCCATTGGGTTATTGATATGATCGGGGCATACAATAAACACCTGCTCAATCTCTGGTTCTACTGAAAGTGCCGTGGGACCTATGTTTGTGGGGTTTACAGGTACTTTTCTGTAAGCCAAAACTTCAACGCCCATCTTTTCTGCACAGCGGTTAAATATTTCCCGGCATTCTTCGCGCAAACGTATTTCACGGGGGAAGAATACCATGCCCACACCATACTTACCAAAGGCGGGAAGATGCACACCCAGTTTAATACATTCATCGAAGAAAAATTCGTGTGGGGTTTGTATCATAATACCGGCACCATCGCCGGAATTATTTTCGCAGCCGCAGGCGCCACGGTGCTCCATATTCTCCAAAACGGTGAGCGCATCAGAGATGTTTTTATGGCTCTTATTGCCTTTTATATTTGCAACAAATCCAATACCGCACGCATCATGCTCGAAGGAGGGATCATATAGCCCTGCCATACTGTTTTTTTCATTCATACACAGTTCACTTAATTATTATAAAATAAAGGCAGGCAATCGGCTAAAATTACGAAGGAAATTGTAATTTTTATTGATGCTTTTCAAATAATATGCTCGATGCTTGAATATTCTTGACCAAACCGCCGGTTTGAATACCCAATCCAAGCAAACGATTGTTAGCATTTTGGGCAATTTTAAAATACCACTTTAAAATGTATTTGGAGCCAGGCATTAAATCTTTGTGAAGCTTTACTTGCGTCGCACGCTTGTACTCAAGAACACACAGGAGCTGCAGGCTGCCATTAACAAGGCATCTTTGGATACAGTTTACTGCTTTTTGCAAATTATTTTTAATAGCCCAAAATGAAATGCTTTGCAACTGCAAAAAGGGCATGTTGCCGACACCATGCTGCCATGAAAGAGGAACTTTGAACCGAGCGTGGCAAGAGGCGATTCCCAAAGATATTATGCCGGGCCAATAATATTTCCTTACACGAAAATGAGTGTTGCTAAACGAAGGCTAACAGCTGGGAGCTATCGACTATCTTTGTAAAAAATTTGAGTATGTATATTCAGCAATTATACACTGGTTGCCTTAGTGAAGCGGCCTATTTTATTGAAAGCAATTGCGAAGCTGCTGTGATTGATCCTCTTCGTGATATTGAAGCTTACCTGCAGCTTGCGGCGGAAAGAAAAGCAACTATTAAATATATTTTTGAAACACATTTTCATGCAGATTTTGTGAGCGGCCATATTGATCTTGCAAGCGCTACCGGTGCACCCATTATTTACGGCCCGGATACAAAAGCGAATTTCCCGGTGCATGTATCAAAAGATGGCGAACAGTTTAAACTTGGGGATATTGTAATTGAAGTATTGCATACTCCGGGCCACACTTTAGAGAGCAGCTGTTATTTGCTGAAGGATGAAAAGGGAAAAGACCGTGCAGTTTTTACAGGCGATACTTTATTCGTTGGAGATGTAGGCAGGCCCGATCTTTCGCAACAGGGCGAAGTGTTTACCATGCAGGATCTTGCAGGCATGCTTTACGAAAGTTTGCAGCAAAAGATTATTCCGCTGGAAGATAATGTAATTGTTTATCCTGCACACGGTGCAGGCAGCAGTTGCGGCAAAAACCTTGGGCCAAATGCCTACAGCA
>JANXWM010000535.1 GCA_025351145.1 Chitinophagaceae bacterium | reverse complement strand
TCTCAGGCGGCAATTACCAATTTTAAGATTCAAAAAAATCCCTCAAAAAACTGAGGTCATCTATATAAAGTTCACTTTCTGTTCAAATAATTTTAATACCGGCATCAATTTTCATGGCATCGTCCCTTGCGTCGCAATCACTTCATCGTTCATATCAATGGTCATCTTCAGCATCAGGCGCAGTTAACTTAATTAAATTGAAACAGCTCCATTTTCCGGTTAATCAATAAACATTTGTGCCCGGTTAATCCTTCGCCCTGCTCAATAGTATTGGTGCCGTACAAGAGTGCGACGCAAGTAAAGCTTTATAGTTTTACTTATGCCCGGTCCATAAAAAAAATTCAAATAACTCCTGTGCTTAAATACTAAAATATTTTTTGAAGAAACTGCACAATAATTTCCTGGTTCCAGAATACTAAAAATAAAACTGCAATTGATAAAACCATGAATAAAATATAGCTGCCAACCTGCCCGCTTTGCAAAAGACGCAACTGCCTTGATGAATAATTTATAAACCGGCCAACACCATTTACAATTCCATCAATGCCCGACTTCTCCACCACATTCTTCAGGAACCCCGAGAGACTGTTTAGTGGCTTTACAATTACGGCATCGTACAACTCATCTATATACCATTTATCTGCAAACACTTTTCTAATTCCTTTGTAGCTGCCATTAAATTTATTCACGGCAAAAAATTTTCTGCTTGCCGCAAAGATTATGATAAGGCCAACTATAGTTCCTGCTAATAAATAATATTCAGCCGTTGCCGCACCTGGCCCTTCATGCACAACAGCAGGCACAACCGGGGCAAGGAATTGATTAAAATAATCATGGCCCCCAAAAATTTCAGGTAACTGAACAAAGCCACCAACTAAGGATAATATTGCAAGAACAATCAATGGCATTGTCATTGCTGAAGGTGATTCGTGTAAATGATGCTGCTGTTCGTATGTTCCCCTAAACCCACCAAAGAAAACAAGGAACATTAAACGGAACATATATACCGCCGTAAGTATTGCTGCAAATGCAGCAAACCAAAATAACACAGGGCTATGCGCGTAAACAGCAATCAATATTTCATCTTTGGAAACAAAACCTGAAGTGAAAGGAAACCCTGAAATAGCCAATACGCCGATAACAAAAGTCCAGGTAGTTATTGGAAGTTTTTTAGACAACCCACCCATTTTTGTTATATCCTGCTCACCACCCATTGCATGAATTACTGAACCTGCCCCAAGGAACATTAATGCCTTAAAAAATGCATGTGTCATTACATGAAATACGCCAGTTGTGTAAGCACCAACACCAAGCGCCAGGAACATAAAACCTAACTGGCTTACAGTGGAGTATGCCAATACTTTTTTTATATCGTTTTGATAAAGTGCAATTGTTGCGGAAAGTATCGCAGTGCATAATCCAACTACAGCAACCACATCTTGTGATACAGGGCTAAGTGAGTATAATACATTGCTGCGGGCTATCATGTAAATACCGGCTGTAACCATGGTTGCAGCGTGTATCAATGCAGATACCGGCGTAGGACCAGCCATTGCATCGGGTAGCCATGTGTATAAAGGGATCTGCGCACTTTTACCCATTGCACCTATAAACAATAATAAAGTAATACCGGTAACATCTGTAGTGGATAATGATGTACTTGCCTGTTCAAATACATCGGTATAAGTTGCAGTACCAAGCCTGTTTAATAACCAGAATACAGCCAGTAAAAACCCAAGGTCGCCAATACGGTTCATGATGAATGCTTTCTTGGCAGCATAATTATAGTTGTCGTTTTTAAACCAAAAACCAATCAGCAAATAAGAGCATAAGCCAACACCTTCCCACCCCATAAACATAATAACATAGTTTGCCCCCATAACGAGCAACAACATCGAAAATACAAACAGGTTGAGATATGCGAAATACCTTCCAAAATGCTCAGAAGGCTCATCGTGCATGTAAGAAGTAGAATAGAGATGTATAAGAAACCCTATGCCTGTAATGATGAGCAGAAAAATAACAGATAACTGGTCTACCTGGAAAGCAAAAGGAATTTGAAAACTTGCAACATCTATAAAATTGAAATAATTAACTACCGTACCTCCATTGTCTTTAACATCAAAAAATAAAATAACACTGATAATAAATGATGAGAGTATGCTCCCGCTCCCAATAAAACTGATTGCAGTTTTTGATAACGACTTCCTGAAAAGCCCGTTTATCAAAAAGCCCAGTAATGGAAACAACGGAACTAATAAGTAAATTATATTATTCATGCCACTATCCCCTAAAGGAGGGTTTATTGATTTTTAAATATAATATATGCCTACCCTGTTTAAGGCAGCAGCTTAATTCTTTAACCTGTTTAAAAAATTAATATCAACGGAATGTATATTCCTGTACATCATAACAATAATAGCAAGGCCTACGCTAACTTCTGCCGCAGCTACCACCATAATAAAGAAAACAAACAGTTGGGCATCCGTACCCACTGTTGTGGCTTTATCACTTACCAAAGCATTTGCATAATGCATTTTAGAAAAAGCCACCAGCATAAGATTAACCGCATTCAGCATTAATTCTATACACATAAAAACAATAATGGCATTACGGCGCGTTAATACACCAACAACACCAATACAGAATAAACTGGCAGCTAAGGCTATGTAATATTGAATGGGCATTTATAAAATTTTTACTAATTTTTTTTACCTATAACAACTGCACCAACCATTGCGCTTAAAAACAAAACGCTGCTTATTTCAAATGGTAATGCATATTCATTAAACAGTACTTTACCTAAGTTTTGTATTAATCCAATGTCGCCATCTTTTAATAATGCATTCTTTCCAACGATGTCTCCTGCTGATCTTGAAGCAGAAATAAATATCCACAACAAAAGACCGCCGGATATTACACCCGAAAATTTCATCCAGATATTTTTCTGCGGCTCTGTTTCCTTATTCAAATTCATCAGCATAATTACAAAAAGGAACAGTACCATAATGGCACCTGCATATACAATAATATTTACTATAGCAAGGAATTGCGCATTCAGCAAAAGGTAGTGGCCCGATATTGCAAAGAACACAACAATCAGCCACAATACACTGTGGATTGGGTTCTTACTTATTAGCACCATAATGGCACTAAACAGCGCTAACACACTTAAAAACCAGAATAATATTTCGGAAGTACTCATGTTGTTTGCAATCAGTTTCTGCTGAATGATAAAGGGTCTTTATACCTGTTAAAGATCATTACTAATATCCAAATTTATATCAG
>JANXWM010000531.1 GCA_025351145.1 Chitinophagaceae bacterium | reverse complement strand
GCTTCGGGAACAACGATGTTTAATTGAAATACTGATGCCCGGTTCATAAAATTTGTATTGCCCCAAATGCAGTAAAGAATAAAAAAATCCACCAGTAATTTCTGATGGATTGTAAATATAATCAACTTCAAAGTCCTCCCTTTAGGGAGGATTTAGGCGGGTTTTAAATCCAGCTTTATCTGCAGCTCTTCAAACTGTTTATCATCAATCGTGCTTGGCGCATCGAGCATTACATCGCGGCCGCTGTTGTTTTTCGGGAACGCAATAAAATCCTTAATACTTTCGCTGCCGCCAAGTATGGCGCATAAACGGTCGAAGCCAAAAGCAAGCCCGCCATGCGGTGGCGCACCATATTCAAAAGCACCGAGTAAGAAACCAAATTTATGCAGTGCTTCTTCTTCGCTCATACCAAGTGCGGCAAACATTTTTTCCTGTAAAGGCCTTTGATAAATACGTATGGAGCCACCGCCAATTTCGTTGCCGTTCAGCACAAGGTCGTACGCATTTGCTTTAATGCCGGCGTAAGGATGTTCAAGATATTTTTCAGCATTTTCGATGAGCGGATTATTACTGATCATCACTTCAATATCGCCTGGTTTTGGCGAAGTAAACGGATGATGACGTGCCACCCAGCGGTTACCTTCTTCGTCATATTCAAACAGCGGGAAATCCAGCACCCACAGCAGTTTAAACTCATTTTCTTTCCTGTAGCCACGGCGTTTGCCCATCTCCAAACGCAGTTCGCTCGTGGCTTTGCGGGTACGTTCTTCTGCACCCGCAAGAATTAAAATCAAATCACCTGCTGCTGCATTGGTAGCTGCTGCAATGGCTTTTAATTTTTCTTCATTGTAAAATTTATCTACACTGCTTTTAAAAGTTCCATCAGCATTGCATTTAATAAAGACCATTCCTTTCATACCAATTTGCGGACGCTTTACCCACTCTGTTATTTCATCGGTTTGCTTGCGGGTGTATTCGCTGCAACCGGGAGCAGCAATGGCAAGAACCGCCTCAGCTTCATCGAACACTTTAAAGTCTGCACCGCTAATCAGCACTGCATGATCTTCTTTATTTATATAAACTGAGGAAGGTTTTTTAAGTGTGGCAATCTTCATGTCAAACCTGATATCGGGTTTGTCGTTACCGTAATGCCACATGGCATCTTCCCATGTCATGCGTTCAACTTTCTCTTTGTAGTGGATGCCTTTTACTTCATGGAAAATATGTTTAATCAAACCTTCAAACATGTTTAAAATATCTTCCTGTTCTACAAATGCCATTTCGCAATCTATCTGTGTAAACTCAGGCTGACGGTCAGCCCTAAGGTCTTCATCTCTGAAACACTTTACAATCTGATAGTAACGGTCGTAACCGCTTACCATCAGCAATTGCTTAAATGTTTGCGGGCTTTGCGGCAATGCATAAAACTGGCCGGCATTCATGCGGCTTGGTACCACAAAATCCCTTGCACCTTCAGGCGTAGACTTAATTAAAAAAGGCGTTTCGATATCCATGAAATTATTTTCGTGCAAATAATTTCTTGTGGCACGACTTACGGCGTAACGCAGTTCAAGATTTTTCTTTACAGCGTTTCGGCGAAGATCAAGGTAGCGGTATTTCATGCGCAGGTCATCGCCGCCATCTGTTTCATCGGTAATGGTAAACGGCGGCACTGCCGACTTATTCAATATCTTAAACGTATGCACCTGCACTTCAATTTCGCCGGTGGCAATGTTCATGTTTTTGTTGCTGCGCTCCTGTATAAAACCCTGCGCCTGTATTACAAATTCACGGCCAAGCGGGTTTGCATCCAGCTCGGGCTGCAGTTCTTCGCCAAATAATAATTGCGTAATACCATAGCGGTCACGCAGGTCAACAAAAGTAATGGCGCCAAATTTACGGATGGTTTGCACCCAACCAGCTAAGGTTATTTCCATATTTACATCTTTCACTCTTAGCTCACCACAGGTATGCGTACGGTACATTCTATTTACGGTTTTTAGATTTCAGATTTACGATTTACAATGAAGCATTTAATATTGCTGCATCGATCATTCGCTAATTAATTTTTTATGGGCCGGGCTTTAGTTTTTTATGGCATCGCCTCTTGCGTCGCACTCTTGTACGTTCGGAACGTTTTCTGAACAATTGCAAATCCCTCTTTGCCTATTGCCTCTTTGCCTTGATGCCTTGCATTCTTCAGTACAAGAGTGCAACGCAACAAAAGCTTTATAGTATTCTAACTGCCCGGTTCAAAAAAAACTTTAACGGCTGCAAATATAAGCGGATTGATTAAAGGCCGTAAAGGTTGATTGTTGTGTTGCTATATTTGTTGCATGTTTGCCAGCAGCCAAAGCCCCCGCCCTGCACGTATTGCAGTAAGCACATTCTTTTTTATGGCCGGTATTTGTTTTGCCAGTTGGGCATCGCGGATACCCGATATTCAGCACCACCTTCATTTAAACGATGCCGGGCTGGGCAGTGTATTGTTTGCACTGCCGGTAGGTTCAATGCTTAGCCTGCCTTTTTCCGGCATGCTGGTGGCAAAGCTTGGAAGCAGGTTTACTATGATTGTCGCAACGCTTTTATATGCTTCTTTGCTTTGCAGCATTGGTTTTGTTGATGCAACCTGGCAATTAGTAACCGCTTTGTTTTTCTTTGGCGTAGCGGGCAATATGATGAACATTTCGATGAACACGCAGGCGGTTGGCGTAGAAGCTTTGTATGGGCGTTCTGTAATGGCATCGTTTCATGGGTTGTGGAGTTTGGCGGGTTTTAGCGGCGCAGCTATTGGCTCGCTGATGATAGCAAAAACAGTATCGCCGGTGATGCATTTTCTGTTGATTGCTGTGCTGGTTTTACTGCTTGTACTGATCGTGAATAAGTATGCATTGCGTAACGACCGCATGCAGGAAAATACAAGTTTTAAAATTGCATGGCCGCACCCGTCGTTAATGAACCTCGGCATTATTTCTTTTTGCTGCATGGCCTGCGAAGGCTGCATGTTCGACTGGAGCGGTATTTATTTTCGCGAAAAAGTGCATGCGCCCCAAAACCTTGTTACGCTTGGCTATACAGTGTTTATGGCAACTATGGCAACAGGGCGTTTTGTTGCAGACTGGCTGGTTACAAAAACCGGTGTAAAAAACACTTTACGCTTAAGCGGAACATTGATTACGGTTGGGTTGCTCAGTGCCGTTATTTTCCCCAATATATATGCAGCTACAGCAGGATTTTTTTTAACCGGTCTTGGTGTTTCATCTGTTGTTCCCTTAGTGTACGGGCTTGCGGGTAAATCGAAATTTATGAATGCAAGTATGGCAATCGCTGCTGTTTCAACAGTAGGTTATTTAGGCTTTTTATTTGGCCCGCCGCTTATTGGTTACATCTCCCAGGCATCCAGTTTGCGTTGGTCTTTCGCGGTAATGGCCGTGCTGGGTTTTGGTACGGCATTGCTTGCGTCGAAAGCAGAAACAATTAAGTAATTTTTGTGTACCAAGCTTTGAGTTTTTCATGGCATCGCCTGTTGCGTCGCACTCTTATACAGTATAACATTTAGCAGCTTTTCTCACCGGGTATGATGATGCACACTTTCTGCCAATTAGTAAAGGCTGCAAATTGTGATGCCAAAGTTCAATTAATAACAGAACGATAAACGGATTGCGACGCAACGAAGATTCCATGAAAAGATTAGCTGGTATTAT
>JANXWM010000509.1 GCA_025351145.1 Chitinophagaceae bacterium | reverse complement strand
GCAGCCCGGTTTGTTTGCTCATTGGAGTGTGTGCCCAGCTTATTAATTGCCATCATCATCTTGAAGAGCCGTATGAATCGAGAGGTTCACGTACGGTTCTGTGAGGAGCGGGGGGCGAAATTCCCCTTGCTTACTCGACTGCCTGCTGGCCTTGTAGAATTTTGCTATTTTGGTTGACTTTGTTTTATATCAAACTGTTCTACGATTTCTTTCAAGCTGGCAACTTTGCCAAGCTTTACTTTACTAAAAATATTTTTAATCGTTGGTCTGCAATAATCAACAGTGTTGTCATATTTACAACAGTCCAGACATACGCTATTATTTAAAAAAATAAAGTTCCCAACTACAAAAATGTCTCCACCCACAGCAGGCGGCACACAACTGGAAACATTCCTTGTGAATTTAGAACGTTCAAAACATTTTACAGAATCCTTAATATCGTAAATTTCAAAGTCAATTCGAGGAGTCCAATCTTTCCCATAGGTACGCCTACTATTGGAGTCATACAAAGCTTTTGTCCGGAAGAAAGTAATTTGGGCGATAGGCTTTGTTAGAGAGTCCTTCCAAATACTTTTAGAAGAAAGAGTAAGGTCGTAGCTCCAGTTTGCAAGAGTGTCAATAAAAGTAAAGTCTGTTTGTTCGTAATAATAATCTGACTTATCATAAATTTTTGAGTTCGCCGTCTGACAAAAAGATTTTGTCAAAAAGAAAAACAAGCAGATAAATAATAAATTCTGTTTCATACGAAGGGTTTAGGCTTGCAGGCAACGAACAGGTATTTGCGAAGGCTGGGAAATAGTCTTCCGTACGCTTGGCTACCTGAAGCTAAATTTATAAATAAAAGTTGATGATTTGCACATAGTTTAATTAATAATGTCCTGCCGGATATGAAGCCAAATTGAAAAACAAAAAATTGAAACACGGCTTCCGTCCGCCCAGCTTTTGCAAATACCCATGTTGTACGTTCGCCCTTCTTTTGGGTATGTCACTATAATGTATGTGTCCACCGAAGTAGGGTGTGTATGCCTTGGTGCGTTGACATTACAGAAATTTTTAACTGTCGGCAATTAGCAACTAAGTGGCAATTAAAAGGGACAATTGTAGACATAACAACAATGCTAACTATCTCTATTGATTACTGTTTTTTAATTTCGAGGCTGCCTTCGTAATAGTAAAGTTCAGATGTTGAGATTTCAGGTGTTCGGTTCCACAGCCTACCAACTGTTCCGGGGGAAAAAATAATTGTCCAAGTTGATTCGGAAGTACGGGTAACAATTGGCCGGGTAGAGCCGGCACCGTTAATTCTTGGGTCTCCCCAAACAGTGCCCTTTCCGAATGTCAGACTATCTCCGAATAACAGACCATAATATTCGCTGCAATCTGAATTGCAAAAGCGAACTTCCGCCGACTGAGGAGACAGGGAAGAACCAATCGCCATATCGGTAAAGCTATTTATTGTGGAAGTTAAAGGTCTCGACAGCGCAATGTCATTTCCTCCGCCTGGGCCAGTGAACAAGCCTAGTGATTTCCCTTCTCCCTTGCGTACAGGGTTAATCATTCGGTGTAAGAGTGTGCGGGTGTCACGAGTGCCCGTCGGACCTTGTTTAGTGGCACTGTCACATTCCGGGAAAGCGCCGAATGGCCAATTCATACAAATATGGAAGGATTGGTTAGGCCAGCGAGACGGATTTAACCAAACGCCAACCCAGTCCTTTCCTGTGTAATACGTTCCTCTGCCGTCGTTGCTCAGGTTTGCTGACGAACTAACAACGGCATTCAGCCGAATATCGCATTCCTTCTCCTGCGTTTGCGCCTGAAGTCTGCACATAACACTAGTTACAAACATCAAAATAAAAAGTGCCAACGTCCGATTGCAAACAACGCTAATCAGTTTTTTATCAACTTTCCTTTTCATAAATGGATAATTATGGAATAGATTATATAGAAGTGTTTTGTGCCTCCAAATAAAACAGTTTAATCCAACAGGGTGACGTACAACTCAAAGATAGACGACTATTAGAAATAGAAGCGAAAAGAAAAGTTTTAAATTTCAATGAGTTATCATTCGCTTCGGTAAAGCTGAATAGAATTCCTTTAACGTACAAGAGTGCGACGCAAGAGGCGATGCCCAAAGCTTCAACTGCCGGGCTAATAAAATAATATTCTTACAGTTTGATAGAGCAGGCGGTTTTGCATGGCAGAAGTATTTTCGGTGTAGCCCTGCAAACCAAAAAGACCAGCTACATTGCCCTTGTTAATCGCAATTTCCAAATAGCCTGCAGAATTGAAGAAGGCCATGTTTTCGCCCGGTTGCACAGTGGCATAATGATCGCTTATTTTTTCTATCAACTCGCTGTTGCGCATTAATACAATTTTGAACTTTCGGTTCTTCCTTATTTCTTCAAATTCTTCTTTCTCAAGGTTAACGATTACGTTCTCAAAATTGTCGATAAAAATAATCTGGCTTTCGATCCAGTCTGGCCCGGATGCGGAGCGCATGGGATATTTTTCATCAATCACATTGATGGCTGTACCAATGCTGAGCAGGTTTTTGCCATGTACTATTTTTTCAATGGTTTCTGCAATGATCTGTGTGCATTGCAGCAGTGTTGCCTTGCCATTTGAATTGGTGCTGATGGCAAAAACATTTTTAGGTTTTATTCCTGTGATCATGGTAAGAATACCATTATCCGGACAAATAATAAACTGATCATTGAACTCCGAAATAAGGATATGGGTTGGTGCCCTTTCGAAAAAATTGATGATCACAATGTGAAAGGTATCAACAGGAAAATATTTGAAAGCATTTTTACAGATGTATGCAGACTGCTGGTAATTATAAGGTGAAAGTTGGTGAGTGATGTCTGCAATGGTACATTCAGGAACAGTCGATAGCAACTGCCCTTTAATGGCACCCGTGAGATAATCGTATTGACCTATGTCGGTTGAAAGTGTTAGTGCAGGCATGCGGATAATCAAATACAAATATGAAACAATTACTTTACCAACTCACCATTTTTAAAGAAGAATTTTCTTACCAGTTTATCTGCCATTGATGGAATGAGCCTGTTAAGGAACACGGTACGTTTATCGTTGGCTGTAAAAACATGTGTTCTTTTTCTTTTTTCCACCGCATGGAGAATTTGTGTGGCACATTCTTCCGGGGTCATCATGCTGCCTTCATCCATGGGTGATGCACCCTGTGGTTTTGCATCTTTCGTTAGTGCTGCGTTGCGGATATTGGATGTGGTAAAGCCTGGGCAAACCCACATAATGTTTACACCAGAGTCCAGCAGTTCTGTGCGCAACGCTTCTAAAAAACCATTTACAGCAAACTTCGATGCGGAGTACCCGGTGCGGCCCGGCAGGCCGCGATAGCCCGCAATAGAGGAAACTCCAACAACAGTTCCCTGCTGTTTTGTTATGTATGGTAATGCAAATTTTGTACAGTAAACAGTACCCCAAAAATTTACATCCATTACTTTCTTAAGTGTTTCCAGCTCTGTTTCGCCAAATAATGCACGCATCGATATGCCGGCATTGTTGATGAGGATATCAATGGTTCCAAAACTTTTTACCACTTCATTAATAAAATTGCGGCAGTCGGGCTCCTTGCTTACATCTGCAGTATATGTGATTAACGTTGTACCTGCATGTGATGTTTGCAATTGGTAAAGCTTATCATAATTTCTGCCACAGGTAGCTACCTTTGCACCTTGTTGCAGAAGGGCTTCCACCAATGCTTTACCAATTCCATCGGAACCACCGGTTACTGCAACTATTTTATTTTTGAAAAAAGACATATTGTTTATTTGTGCGGCAAAAGTAAAAAGTAATACGTTGTGTTGTTGATAAGATGTTGATGATCTGAAAT
>JANXWM010000500.1 GCA_025351145.1 Chitinophagaceae bacterium | reverse complement strand
GAAATTATACAATACATTAGTCTTGCTCCTTTCGAAAAAAGGTCATTGCACCATGTGTTTTTAAACATAGAAAATCAAGATGCCAAAGAACTAAAATATATTCAACTGAAAATCATTTAACTAAGACGCAACGCTAGTGATTTCTCTTGTATTCTTTCGGCGATACCCCATTCAACTTTTTAAACAAGCGGGCAAAATAATTTGGATATTCAAAATTCAGGAGGTAAGCGATTTCAGCAATTGAATAGCTGGTATGTGACAAATAATTTTTTGCTTGCTCTATTAAATGCTCCTGTACAATTGATAAAGCAGACTTGCCGCGAACCTGGTTACAAATCCTGTTAAGGTGTACAGCGGTAATATTTAATTCTTTTGCAAATGCCGGAATACTTTTTTGTTTATCTGCTGTTTTTACAGATTGAATAAACTTCCGGTAGTAATGCAATGTTGCATTTGTATCTGTTAATAAGCTATGGCCATTATTAAGTACCAGACGATGGAGGCAGATGAAAAGCTGGCGAAGTAAGGAATCAAGCATTAGTTTTTTATCTGTTTTATTTGTAAACAAATCTTCATTTATTTCATTAAATATTAGTTGTATTTTTTTGAATGTTCCAGGCGGCAGAGCTATACTTTTCAATGTCTCAAATTCCAGCACCAAAGGTGTAGAGACTGGAAACAAGTTATCAAACACTGAATCCGAAATGGTAAGTATTCTTCCTTTAACGTTAGTGCTGTATTGCAATCCGTGCAGGTTATTTGGCGGAATAACCAATATGCAGGGCGTTTTTAAATTCTGGTTTTGTTCAGATGAGTTTAATGTTACTTTGCCCGATTCGATAAAGAAAATTTGATATAATTGTGCATGAAGATGTGGTTTAATAACCCAATCAAAACCTTTACTCCTTGTTTCAATAAGTTCTAAGAAAATGTAGTTGCTATTAGGCTTAAAATTCAAATCCCCATATAACCCTTCATAATAGATTAGTTTTTTCTTCATTTTACAAGCGATGTTTGATTTGTATCTATAAAATACAAAATAGTGACTTTTTATTTTATCCCAATATTATTTCTTTACCGTTACCAATTTTTCATTTTTTCAATTTGTAACTATGATAAATAAAATAATATATAGAAGAGTTGTAACAGCAGTAATTTTTATATTTTTTGCTTTAGTAGATTTTGCCCAGCCTCCCGCTGCTAATACGAACCATATAAAAAGGAAATGGTTGAATATGGCTTATGCCACTATATCGCCGGCTCAACAATTAGATATTTATCTACCAGATGACGGCGATGGCCCTTTTCCTGTTATCATCAGCATACATGGTGGCGCTTTTATGTTTGGCGACAAAGCAGATGGCCAGGTAAATCCCATGCTGGAAAGTTTGAAGCATGGCTATGCGGTTGTATCCATCAATTATCGGTTAAGCGGAGAAGCATTATTCCCAAAAAATATAAATGATGTAAAAGCTGCTATTCGTTGGATAAGGGCTAATGCAACTGCGTATAAAATGAATGCAGATAAAATAGCAGTTTGGGGTGGCTCTGCAGGTGGTAATATTTCTGCTTTAGTGGGTACATCGGGTGATGTAAGTGAACTCGAAGACCTGAGTCTTGGTAATTCCAATCAATCAAGCCGTGTTCAGGCAGTGGTGGATTGGTTTGGCCCTACCAATTTTTTATTGATGGATGAACAATTTAAAGAAACGGGCAATGGAAAACCCGGCCATAGCGATACTAATTCCCCTGAGTCAAAATTAATGGGACAGAAAATTACCGAGATACCCGCGAAAGTTCAATTAGCAAACCCTGAAACATATATAAGCAAAGATGATCCGCCGTTTCTAATTGAACATGGTACAAAAGACCAGCTGGTACCCACACAACAATCCGTAAATTTTGCTGCAAAGTTAATACCGGCTTTAGGCAAAGAAAATGTAACGCTTCGTCTTTTAGAGGGCGCAAAGCATGGTGGGCCTGAATTTGAAACAACAGAAAATTTAGAACTGGTATTTCGTTTTTTAGATGGGGTATTAAAACAGTAATCTTTAAAAAAATTTTCCAACATAAAAAATAAATCAATTACTAAAAATGACCAATCAGCAAGATGCCAATAATGAGTTTTTTAATGAACCAAAACCTGCTTCCATACGTCTTTGGCATTGGCTTTCCTTTTTGTTTTTTCTGGCTTCAATAACCACGGTAATTTTTGGATCTACCTTGTTTAAAATCAAAAGTAATGTCCCGATGGTTCAGGAGCAGGTACAACAAAAAGGAGGATCAGTTACAGTAGAACAAGCCTGGGCTGTGGCCCATGAGTATAGCGATAAACTATGGATGTTGCACAAATATATAGGTTTTGGTCTTTCATTTTTGTTGCTTTGGCGCATTGTTGCAGAACTGGCAATTTCTAAAGAAAAAAAACTTGGGGCCCGTATTCGTGCAGCTGCAAGTTACCCAGCTGAAACAATTGATAGAAAACACAACCTGTTGGTTCAATATAGCTACCTTATTTTTTATATTTTACTTATTCTTATGTCGGTTACAGGTTTGACTATGGCATTTGAAAATGTTAAATTACTAGATCCACTGCAACAACCTGCCAAAAGCATTCACAGCATTGTACAGTATGGAATGTATACTTATATTTTGGTTCACATCTTTGGGGTAATAAGGGCCGACCTTACAAAATATGGAGGTATTATTAGCCGGATGATTAATGGAAAAATTAATAAATAAAAAGAGAATATTACTTTATATTTCTTAATTCAATTTAACTTCAACTTCTCTTTTTGAAGTAAAAACAAAATAGAGTCCTACTAAAATAAACGGAATACTAAGCCATTGTCCTGTTGATAATATATTTCCTAAATCACTTTCAAAACCGCCTTGGCTTTCTTTAACTGATTCAACGATAATACGTACTGTGAATAAAAGAACTAAGAATAGACCAAATAAATATCCTGATTTTTTTCTAGCATCTGTTTTCCA
>JANXWM010000132.1 GCA_025351145.1 Chitinophagaceae bacterium | reverse complement strand
CAGAAGGTAAAAACAAGATGAGTGTACTCAATGCGATCCGAAATAAAATAGTACTCAGAATCTTTGCCTGTGTCAATAACAAAAGAAATTATCAAAAAAATTATACTTATTCCCTGGCAATACCATAGAAATCGACGCAAGGAACGCTTCATAGTATCCCTGCTGCCCGGTACAAAAAAAATTACTGGAATAATAATTAATCGCCGCTTATGTATTTTCATTCCTGCCTTCAAAAGAAAAACCTTTAGTTTTATCGTTCGTTTTTTTTATCTCTCAAAACCTATAACTATTTTCTATGACACATGTGAAACGGTTATTGCTGTGCTGCTTTATAAGCATTGCAGCAATGGCGCAGGAAACTTTTCCGGTAAATGGCGTGGCAGATCAGCGGTCTGACTATTTCGCGTTTACCAATGCCACCATTGTTAAAGACCCGCAAACCACTTTGCTGAATGCAACGCTGGTAATTAAGCAGGGAAAAGTTATTGCCGTGGGTGCAAACATTACTGTACCAAAAGATGCAGTGGTGGTTGATTGCAAAGGCAAATACATTTATCCTTCGTTTATTGACCTGTTCAGCGATTATGGAATTGAGGCCCCTAAAGGAGGCAGTGGCAGCGATAATTTTCAGAATATCAGTAACACTAAAGGTGCCTATAGCTGGAACCAGGCGCTGAAGCCTGAGACAGATGCATCGAAACTGTTTAATGTAAACGGCGACAAAGCCAAAGACCTTCGTGGCATTGGGTTTGGTACGGTGCTTACGCATGTACAGGATGGTATCGCAAGAGGTACCGGTACACTTGTTACATTGGGTAACGATAAAGAAAATCTTTTGATGATTAAGGATAAAGCTGCTGCATTTTACTCGTTTAATAAAGGCACATCCACACAGGATTATCCCAATTCTTTAATGGGAGAAATTGCTTTACTGCGTCAAACATTTTTAGATGCACAATGGTATAAGACTCGTCCTGCAACAGAAGGCACAAATCTTAGTTTACAGGCCTGGAATGATAACTTAACATTGCCCCAAATTTTTGAAGGCAATGATAAATGGAACGATCTGCGTGCCGATAAAGTTTTTGATGAAGCAGGTGTGCACATTATGATAAAAGCAGGCGGCAACGAATACCAGCGCATACCCGAAATGAAAGCAACAAATGCAGCTTTTATTTTACCGGTTAATTTCCCCTTAGCTGTTGATGTGGAAGATGCCAACGATGCAAGGGTTGTTGCTTTAAGCGTAATGAAGAACTGGGAAATGGCACCCCTGCAACCCGGTATGTTTGAGAAAGCAGGCATTACTTTTTCGCTTACAACTTCCGGTTTAAAAAGTATGGATGATTTTCTTGCTAACCTGCGTAAAGCAATTGACAATGGATTAAGCGCCACAAAGGCATTGGATGCATTGACCAAAGCACCTGCAACGTTAATTGGCTCTTATGATAAAGTAGGAAGTTTAGATGCTGGCAAACTTGCCAATTTCATCATTACCAGCGGGCCAGTGTTTGATGAGAAAACAACCTTTTATCAGAACTGGGTGCAGGGCAAAAAATATACACTTACAGAAAATGGCTGGAACGATTTACGTGGTAATTACAAACTCACACTCAAGCAAAATAATTCCACTAAAGAGTTTTCTGTTGAAGTAAAAGGCACACCGGATAAGCTTTCTGCCACATTGCAACCAATTGGCGATACAGTTAAAACAGATCTCAATGTTTCTGTTTCTGGCAAAATGGCAAAACTTAACTGGAGCATTAAAGCAGACAGCAGCAAGCTTACAAGCTTAACGGGTTTAGTTGGTGAAAAAATGTGGATGGGCAATGGTTACAGCACAACAGGCGATGCTATAAACTGGAACATGCAGTATGTTTCTGCGTATGTTGAAAAACCTGATACTGCTAAAAAAGAAGACAAGAAAAATACAGTTAATAAAACTTTGGTTTATCCATTCAACGGGTATGGTTGGAGCGAAGCGCCAAAACAGGAAGACCTGTTGATAAAAAATGCCACTGTATGGACCAATGAAAAAGAAGGCAACCTTGAAAATACAGACGTGCTTGTTAAGAACGGAAAAATAGCTTCCATTGGAAAAAATTTAAATGCGGGCAATGCAAAAGTGATTGATGGCACAGGAAAAAATTTAACCCCCGGCATTATTGATGAACATTCACATATCGCCATTGCCGGTGGCGTAAATGAGTGCTCACAATCAGTCACTGCAGAAGTAAGGATTACAGATGTAATTGATCCCGATGATATACAAATTTACAGGCAGCTTGCCGGTGGCGTAACAAGTGCGCATTTATTACATGGGAGCTGTAATACCATTGGTGGACAAACACAATTAATAAAACTTCGCTGGGGCAGCAGTGCAGAAGATATGAAGTTTGCCAACTGGGATCCTTTTATAAAATTCGCTTTGGGCGAAAATGTAAAACGTTCTTACGGCTCTTCTAATAACCGTTTCCCCGACACACGTATGGGTGTTGAACAGGTTTTGATAGACGCCTTTACCCGTGCAAAAGATTACCAAAATGCCGGGCCCGGAAAACGCAAAGACCTTGAGCTGGAAACGCTTTCAGAAATAATGAATGGCAAACGTTTTATAACCTGCCACTCTTATGTACAGAGCGAGATAAATATGCTGATGCACGTTGCCGATAGTTTTGGTTTTAAAGTAAATACGTTCACTCATATTCTTGAAGGTTATAAAGTGGCCGATAAAATGAAGGCTCACGGCGCAGCCGCTTCTACTTTCAGCGACTGGTATAATTATAAAAGCGAAGTGCAGGATGCCATTGCTTATAATGCTGCCATTATGCAAAAAGTGGGGCTGATCGTTGCCGTTAACAGTGATGATGCTGAAATGGCGCGCCACTTAAACCAGGAAGCCGCAAAGAGTGTTAAGTATGGCAATGTCCCCGAACTGGAAGCCTTTAAAATGTGTACGCTAAACCCGGCAACCATGCTGCATGTGGCAGACAGGGTGGGTAGTATAAAAGTAGGTAAAGATGCCGATCTTGTTTTGTGGACCGATAATCCTTTAAGTGTGTACGCACACCCCGAAAAAACAATTGTTGACGGTATCGTTTATTTTGATGTGCAGAAAGATGAAGCCATGCGCAAACAGGTCGCAAGTGAAAGGAACCGTTTAATTCAGAAGATGATTGCTGCAAAGAAAGACGGTGCAAAAACTGCTCCTGCAACGGTAACATTCGATGTAATCAATGAGTGCGAAATCGACAGGCAGGCTAAAACAAATATCTGGGGGAAGTAAATTTTTATAGTACAAAAATGTTGAGCCAAACAAAAGAAATACTATTAAGCTTCTCTTGCGTCGCACTCTTGTACTGCAACAATTACATCAGCAAAAAAGAATACTAAATTGTAAAATAATTGTAATGAAAAAAATATTAATCACACTGACTGTTCTTGCAGCAATTGGTAAAACAAATGCCCAGGAAACTATTTATCCTGCACCTGCGCAGAGCGGCAATATTGCATTAACGCACGCTACCATTCACATCGGCAATGGCCAGGTGTTGCAGGATGCAATGATCTTATTCCGCGATGGAAAAATTGTAAGTGTTGGGCCAACTGAACCAATCAAGGATAACGCTAAAATTATTGACTGTACGGGCAAGCAAATTTATCCTGGCCTTATATCACCTGTTACAGATTTAGGCTTAAGTGAATTAAGCGCCGTACGCTCAACAAACGATGAATATGAACTGGGCGATATTAACCCAAACATCCGCTCCATCATTGCATACAACGCCGATTCAAAAGCAATTGATAATACCCGCAGCAATGGCGTTTTGCTGGCCAATACAATTCCGCAGGGCGGCATCATCAGCGGAGCATCCTCTGTAGTGCAGCTCGATGCATGGAACTGGGAAGATGCAGCCTATCAAACCGATGGTGGCATACATTTCAACATGCCCTACCTCGAAAGATTTTCTACTGAAGGCGATCCCGCAAAAGACGCTCTGGAAAAAATTGAGAACGTTCGCAACTTTTTTCGCCAGGCGAAAGCATATTTAGATGAATCAAAACACGAACACACCAATCTTAAGTTTGATGCAGTGAAAGGTTTATTCAATAAATCACAAATATTTTTTGTGCATTGCGAGCTGGTAAAAGAAATGATGATCGCTGTGGAGTTTGCAAAAGAGTTTGGTTTTAAAACGGTGATCGTTGGCGGCACCGATAGTTATAAGATTACCGATTATCTCAAGCAAAATAATATAGCCGTTATCCTCAACGAAATGAATACGCTCCCCGCCATGCAGGATGATGATATAGATATGCCATTTAAAACGCCGTATCTTTTACAGCAGGCTGGTGTAACTTACTGTATCAGCGATCCCAATCAAATGACGCGTTTCCGCAACATTGCTTTTAATGCCGGTATAGCTGCAGGTCACGGCTTAACAAAAGAACAGGCATTGCAGGCCATTACGCTAAACACCGCAAAAATACTGGGCATTGGCGACCGTACAGGTTCTTTGGAAAATGGAAAAGATGCCAACATTATTGTAAGCGATGGCGATATCCTGGACATAAGGACCAATAATGTTATCTATGCTTTTATACAAGGAAGGCAAATAAATTTAGACAATAAACAAAAGCAGCTTTACGAAAAGTATAAATACAAATACGGCTTAAAATAAAAGCAATTTCACCTTATAAAAAAGGCTCCGCATACGCAGAGCCGTTTATTTTTTGTACCCAACTCAAGAATTACTATGAAGCTTTTCTTGCGTCGCACTCTTGTACTGTATTAATTGTACTGAGCTTTTACCAAAGCGAAAAAGCCCTGTAAATTCATTCATATTTTAAACAGGTCTTATTGAATGAATACGAAATTATTTTTTCAAAAATGTGAGTTGCCCAATATGGTTGGCCAGGTGATTTATTCTTGTCAGCAAAACATTTAACCTGTTCCTGTGCGGCTCTTTTGCAAAATCTTCATCGGAAATATTGGTATGCTTTTGAAGCCATTCATCCACACTTAGCCGGTTAAAATGTTGAGCTAATTTTTCATTTACACTGTTCCAGTAATTTCTTAACTCATTTGTTACGGGCCTTGCCTTTCCAGATTTGCAAGGGCTAAAAATAAACACCTGGTCTAACTCAGGGTAAAGTCTTTCGCCTAAACCTAATAAAGAAAACAAGTTGTCATGCACTGCTGTTAAATGTCCTAAAAGATAAACCCCTGTATTCCTGTCTGTTGCTACTTCATAATCAAGTTCATCATCAGTAAACCCGTTGAACAATTTATCGGCAGCGGCTATTTGTCCATTCCATGCTGTAAGTATAAGCTTTAACATCATTTCCTGCTGATCCATGATTTTATATTTTATTATTTTAAAAAATTACATTGTATTACAATTCCGTTGTTCTTCTTCTGCTCATTTTAACGGATAAAATACTGGCTGAATAAACCCGGGTTCAATATTTATTTTTCGGCCGTTTTGTAAACCTTCACCAATACTTTTCCTTTCCAAACTTTACTGCAAGGTACGGAATGATAAAAAGTAATCTGTGCCCATCTTCACCAGGTGTAACGCAAATGATTAAACCTTTTTGGCTTGTGCCCAAAAAGCCTGAGCGTTTGCCTCTTTAGAAAAATGAACAAAGTACCATCGCAATGAATATGGGCACTGATGCACTTTGAGCCAATGCCCCATCATGTTAGGAACGTACAAGAGTGCGACGCAAGGAACGGTGAAAAATGTTTTATTGCCTGGTACAAATATATCTATAGAATGAACCTGCAGGTATTCTTGCAATAAAACGCAGCATTGTGGTTAAAGTAATTGTCATGCAAATAAGTAAAATAAATTTTTACTTTTAACGGTTGATTGTATAAAATACTTACTTTGGAAGCCCTTTGAGAAAAATTGTATCCATACTCTTGCTTTGCGTTTTGCTGTTCAACTGGTTTGGCTACCAGTTGCTCACTTCTTTTATGGAAGATAAAGCCAATACACATCTTGAAGCCCGCATTGATGAAAAAAATTATAAATCTTCAGAACTTATTTTAATAAAAGTTCCGGTTTTAAGTTTGCCCTATCCTAATAATTCCGGCAAATTTGAGCGTGTGGACGGGCATATAGAGATTGCGGGGATTCTATATAAATATGTTGAAAAACGTTTTTACAACGATTCACTGGAATTGCGGTGCATACCCAACCATACGGCTATGGAATTGCGCACTGCTAAAGAAGATTTTTTTAAACTGGTAAACGATCTGCAGCAAACTAACCCAGGGAAAAAAACAGATTCGCACAGTGGCCAGCAAAAAAATTTCCTGACCGATTTTTTTACAATTACAGACTTTTTCTCTCTGCATAACCCCGGCTTACATGTTTCAAAAAGCCGGGCATTTTATCCTGCCGAAATAAAGAACCGTTTATTGGCTGTTATAGATCAGCCGCCGGAAAATGTTTAGTTCCCAATCTTTGAAAAAAGAAATTTATTGCTGAACCTTATTATTTTATTCCTGTTTAAATGCGATTAACATTCAGGAAAGTCTTTGTTAGATTCATTATTCATCCTAAAAATTAACTAATGAGAAAATTACTGCTTTTAATGGGCGGACTCTTTTGTGTTTTTTTATTCTCCAATCCCGCAAATGCCCAAACTAAAACAATAACGGGAAAAGTAACAGATGTAAACGGTGTGCCTGTAGCCGGCGCAAGTGTTGCCATTAAACAAACAACACAAGGTGTATTTACAGATGCCGAAGGAAAATTTAAATTATCGGTTGCCGAAAATGCCGTAATTGTAATTAGTTCAACAGGTTTTAAAAACCAAACAATTAAGATAGATGCTTCTGTTACTGACCTTACTGTAAAACTGGAAGAAGATGTGGCCAAGTTAGATGAAGTAGTGGTAGTAGGTTTGGCAACAACGGTAAAAAGAAGGAACCTTGCCAATGCCGTTGCCACCATTTCGGGCAAGCAATTAAATGGTGTTGCTCCTGCCCAAACATTTGATGCTGCTTTAAACGGCAAAATCCCCGGCGCATATATCAATGCAAACACCGGGGCACCGGGTGGTGGGCTTTCTGTAAAACTAAGAGGAGTTACATCTGTGTTCGGTAATACCCAGCCACTGTATGTAGTAGATAATGTGTTTATGGATAATTCGTCAACTTCGGCGGGTTTAAATGCTGTAACAGCAGCGGCAGCAGGTGGTAATGCTTCTACGCAGGATAACCCATCAAGCCGTATCGCTGATTTAAGAGCAGAAGACATTGAAAACATTGAAATATTAAAAGGAGCTTCTGCCGCAGCAATTTATGGATCAAGGGCTGCAGCCGGTGTAATTATTATTACTACTAAAAAAGGCAAACAGGGTAAAACAAGGGTTTCTTTCTCCCAGGACCTTGGTATGCTTGAAGCAAGAAAATTGTTAGGTGTAAGGCAGTTTACACCAGAAACAGCAGCAAGCCTTTCATCTGATCCTGCCACAAGTGAAGCATTGAAACAGCAGTTCATTGACGCAAAAGCTGCTGGCAAATTATATGATTATGAAAAAGAAATGTATGGCGAAAAAGGTTTTACAAGGAACAGTGTAATAAGCATGACCGGCGGGAATGATAAAACAAGTTTTTATTTTTCTGCCGCGCAGAAAAAAGAAGATGGCATTGTAAAAAGAACAGGTTACCGCAATACAAGCATACGCCTGAATGTTGACCACAAAATAACTGATAATATAAAATTCGGTATCAGCACCAACTATGTAAACTCCTCCGCAGACCGTGGCTTAACAGGTAATGATAATAACGGTGTAACTTATGGTATAGCTTTATCATCAACACCTCAATTTGTTGAATTACACCCAAGCGCGACGGGCAATTATCCCATTAATAATTTCTCCGCTTCCAATCCCCTTCAAACACGCGACCTAATGCGTAATAATGAAGGTGTTGACCGTTTTTCCACCGGTCTAAACTTCGATGCCATTTTATATAAAGTTGCCAAATCAAGTACAAGGTTTATAGCAAGGGGCGGCTTCGATTTTTATAACCTGCATACAGATGCACAGTTCCCAAGCAGCCTGCAGTCTCAGTCTGTAGCCAAAGGAACTTCCATACAGGGTTTTACAAAAAACCTGAATACCAATTTCCTTCTTTCCTTGGTTAATAATTTTACGCCATCAGATGAACTTGCCTTCACCACTTCCCTGGGCGTAACACAGGAAACAGGTGATTATAACAACCTCCTCAACGTTGCTACACAGGTTATCTCCGGACAGGCCAATGTAGACCAGGCGGGAGCATTAACAGCCCAGCAGTTCAGGACTAAATTTCAAAATGATGGATTATTTATCCAGGAAGAAGTAAGCATAACAGATGCTGTAAATATAAACGGCGGCTTGCGGTTCGACAGATCAACGAACAATGGCGATATAAAAAAATACAATCTTTATCCAAAAGCGGGCCTTTCATGGAACCTTACAAAAATGGGCTTCTGGAAAGGCACCTTCTTCGATAACTTCAAGCTGCGTGCAGCTTACGGCCAATCTGCCAACTTCCCGGCTTATGGAAGTAAATTCACATCAATGGCAGTATCAAATACCGGTGGGTTCCCTGGCTCAATTGTAAATACTAACCTGGGTAAATCTGATATTAAACCGGAAACACAAAGAGAGTTTGAAACCGGGCTTGATTTCAGTATTTTAAAAGGCAGGATAAGCATGGAATTGTCTTATTACGATAAAAAGATATCCGACTTCCTTCTGCTAAATTCACTGCCAACTTCTTCAGGTTTTTCTTCACAATGGGTTAATGCAGGGGACCTCCGTAACCGCGGTGTTGAAATAGGTTTAAATGCAAGGCCGGTAGTAACCAGGAATATCACCTGGAATACTTCTGTTAACTTCTGGTTCAACAGGTCTAAAGTTACCAGCCTTTCTATTCCGCCGGTTGTACTTGGATCATTCGGATTGGCATTGGGAAGTTTTAAAATTGAACAAGGCAAATCTGCCACTCAAATTGTTGGTATAACTGATGAACCGCAATACCAGGGTATAAAAGTTTGGGGCGACCAGGAACCAGACTTTCAGATGAATACCTTTAATGAAGTTACTTTTAAGAATAAGCTAAGCCTGCGGTTCCTGCTGCATTGGAAGAAAGGCGGCCAGAATATTAATTTAACCAACCTGTTAAACGACCTTGGCCAAACCAGCGTAAATTTTGACAATGACGACAACAAGAATGGCGTACCAGACGGCTTCGACAGGATAGGAAGGATTGGCGTATCTGCACAGGATTTTGTTGAAAATTCCAGCTACCTCCGTTTAAGGGAAGTTGGCCTGTACTATACTTTCGCTATGAAGCCAACAAATGTTGTAAAAGGTTTGCGCATTGGTGCTTCGCTCAACAACTTCGTTACCATAACCAAATACAGCGGTTACGATCCTGAAGTATCAAACTTTGGAACAGGCTTCTCTACCGGTGTAGATGTAGATCCTTTCCCTGCTTCTAAACGTGCTACTTTTCATATTTCAATTGACCTCTAAAAGAAAAAAATATTTTTTATGAAAAAAATAATTAATCTCAATATAGCTTTCCTGGTACTGGCTGCGGCCTGCCTTTCATCCTGCCAGAAAGATTATGGCAACCTTAACCAGCCAACTATTGAATCTTTTCTCGACAATGCTTCGGCTGCACAGTTAAACAATCTTGTTACCGGAACACTTTCCGGCATGCGCAATACTTCTGGTCTTTACCTTGATGATATTGGCGCGGTAAGCCGCGAAATGTACCGCTTCTCCGGTGCCGATCCAAGATATGTAACTGACTTACTGGGCGCTTCGCCTTTAAGCAATACAGGTTTCTACATTACTAATCCATGGGCCGCACAATACAGGGTGGTAAAAAACTGTAATGTACTGCTCGATGCAGCTTCAAGATCAACCCTTATTTCAGATGCTGAGAAAAAAGGTTATTCCGGTTTTGCAAAAACCATGAAGGCTTACGAGCTGCTGCTCAACCTCAACCTTACTTACACCAATGGCATCCGCATAGAGGTTTCAGACCCGCAGCACCTTGGGCCGTTTGTTGGTTACGATGAATCGCTTGCTGCTATTGCAGGCATGCTCGATGATGCCAAAACAGATTTAAGCGGTGCACAGGTTACCTTCCCGCTGGGCAGTGGTTTTACAGATTTCAGCGATGCAGCAGGGTTTACCCAATTCAACAGGGCGCTTGCCGCAAGGGTTGCTGTTTACAGAAAACAATGGAGCACTGCTTTAACTGATCTCGACGAATCATTTTTCGATCTCAACGGCAGTTTTAAAACCGGCACTTTCCAGGTTTTTGGAACAGGTTCGGGCGACCAGTTAAACTCTGCTTTCTTTCCGCAAAATCAAAATGGTGAAGTCCGCGTGGCACATCCTTCTTATGCAGAGGATATTGAACCTGGCGACGACAGAATTGGTAAAGCAACCCTGCGTAATTCGCCTGCATCAAGTGGTGGTGTTTCAAGCAACAGGGATGTGTGGGTGTACACCACCAGCACTGCTCCCATCCCCATTATCCGCAACGAAGAATTGATCCTCATCTATGCCGAAGCAAACATTCAGTTGGATAACATCAGCGAAGCTATTAATGCAATAAACATCATCCGCAACGGCCATGGCCTGCCAGATTACAGCAATTCAGAACCTACGACAGACGACCTCATTACCGAAATGCTAAACCAGCGCCGTTATTCTTTATTTTTCGAAGGCCACCGCTGGATTGATATGCGCCGTTACGACCGTCTGGGCGAATTACCTATCGACAGGGAAGGCGACCAGGTTTGGACTGCAATGCCTATTCCATTAACGGAACAATAATATAAAAATCTTAAAAATAAAAAGCCCCGTTTACCGGGGTTTTTTATTTGTTGTAACTGGCAGCGGTTCTAAAATATTTTTATGAACCGGGCAACAAATCTTTGGTGATCGTTCCTTGCGTCGCACTCTTGTACTGTTGAATTAATATAGAGCTTTTACATACCCAACAGCTGCACACAATACTTGCAACAGCTGAAGTCTTTAACCCGCATTTTGCAGTTGGGTGTATTAGCTGTTGAAAGTTCAGTCGTATTCTGTAGTACAAGTGTGCGACGCAAGGAACGATGCCATGAAAAATAAACTGTTTGGCTCAAAAAAAAACTATTGCAAAATTTGGGTTTAAATTATTTTTCATGTTTATAACTCTACGGGCGCTAAAACTCCCTTCTCCCACTCACTGTATTTCTTTTTTAATTGTTGGAGGCATGAAGGGAATTTTTCTTTCAAATCATTTTTCTCTCCGGGGTCATCAACGAGGTTGAAAAGAAATTCTCCTTGCCCGGTTTGCAGGTACTTTCAGTTTCCTTCGCGGATAGCTTTTTGTTTTGTTGACTGAAAAAGCCGCCAGTAAAATGTTCGGTCAACCGTTTTTTTCTTCCCGGTGCAAACTGGCAACAGGTTTATGCCATCCGGTGGAAAGGCAGGGTCAGGCGTTGCAACGGCAAACAAGAGGTGATGCTCACTTTTTAACCGAAGGCGCATTATCTGCAGCATCTTTTCTTTTCGTTTTTTTCCATAAAAAGATTACTGCTGCATAGCAGAGCCATAAGGCAGAGAAAGCTATTAAACCCTGCAGGTTGGCATAAATATCTGCAGGATCTGCATTGCCATGAATTTTTTTATGCAGGTAAGTATTGGAGTACTGTTGTGCATATTCAATACCTATACCAAAAGTGTAAAGAAAGCCAAAAATGAAAGCATGTACCAGCAGGTTTCTTTTTGCAAATAAAACATTGAGGAAGGCGGCTGCAAGAAAATAAAAAAGACTGTGCATTTCCTTATCTATATGAGAGAATGCAGACGGTAGCCTAACCATAAAAACAACAATAGCTGCTGCAAAAGCTGCTATTGCCAGCAATACTTTTTGCCAAAGCTTAATACGTATTTTCATCAGGGGATTATTGAATCAATTATTTTAATATGTGATGATACAGTTTGTTTTGAATTGGTAAGATAAGATTTGTTTGTGCATATTGTTGAGGGCACATGGTAAAGAAAAACAAAAGTCCTTTGCCGGATGCGTGTTACAAAAACCTTCTTAAACTCAAACAGCCTCAAAATGGTATAAGTATGGTAGCCACTGGCACAAGTTTGATAGCAGGGTACCCGAATTTTGCAGTTGGTTGTATTGGCTGTTAAAAGTTTAGAAATGCTATGCAGTAAAAGTGTGCGATGCAACAGGCGATGATATGAAAACCTACTGTTTGGTCTCCAAAAAAATCTACTGCGTAATTTGGGTTTAAAAATATTTTTATGAACCGGGCAACAAATCTTTGGTGATCGTTCCTTGCGTCGCACTCTTGTACATTTGGAAAAAGGATGAGCAGGAAATAACATTTCCGTCAGTGGATTCTTTGCAGCCAAGAATAAATGTTGAGATATAATGCTATAAATAATTTCTTGTGTTTCTGGATTTATATTATCTTCCTGTATCAATTTAAAAAACCCTTCATGAAACATTTACACTTGTTCTTTATCGTCATTTTATCTTCAGCCTTTATAACGGCTTGCAATTCCGGAACACAAAAAGAAACTGTTCAGGAAGATACTTCAACAACTGCAGGCCCTGACTCAGTAAAATTACAATTAGTTACTAAGGCTATTAATATGCCTGTTGAAATGAACGCTGCACCCGATAATTCGCATCGTTTATTTTTTACTGATCTCAGTGGTAAAATTTTGATATTCCAGAATGATTCCATAAGCACAAAACCGTTTCTTGATATACGCAACAGGCTGGAACAAAAAGATAGTTCGCTGGAATCAAGAGGTTTATTTGGGATGGCATTTCATCCGCAATTTGCAACAAACGGAAAATTTTATGTTTGCTACAATGCGCCCACTTCAATAAAAGAAAATGTTTGTAAGCTGGTTATTTCAGAGTTTACGGTGGATAAAAATGATCCTGCTGTTGCAGATACAAGCAGTGAGCGCCGTGTGTTTGAAGTGGAAGGTGAAGATATAAAGTTTGATGCTTCAGGCATCGCTTTTGGCCCCGATGGATATTTATATATTTCGGTGGGTGATATTGTTTTTGACACAACGCACAAATTTGCAGCGCAGGATTTAAACAAGTTAGCAGGCAAATTGCTGCGTATTGATGTTGATAAAATACCTTATGCAATACCTGCAGACAATCCGTTTGCAGGAGTAAAAGATACACGCCCCGAAATATGGGCATACGGCTTTAGAAAATTATGGCGCTTCTCTTTTGATAAAAGAACAAACCGTTTATTTGGCGGCGAAGTAGGAGAAAATAAATGGGAAGAGATTAACATTATTGAAAAAGGTGCTAATTATGGATGGCCCGTAAAAGAAGGCGACACCCTATTCAATACTAAAGGGCCAGTTAATGATGCGCTATACACACCAGCCATTAATACCTATACGCATGATGTAGGCACATGCGCAATAGGTGGTAATTTTTATTACGGTACAGCTATCCCTTCATTGAAAAATAAATATGTATTTGCAGATTTCAGGGGAAGTCTTTTTACACTTACCCAGGATGAACAGCATAAATGGTTAAGACAACCGGTAAAAATACTCAACAGCCCCAAAGACCCATTCCTCATCACCAGTTATAATATAGATGAAACCAATGAGCCTTATGTAATGGGAGTTCTCAATGCAAAGGATGGATTGAAAGGTGTTGTTTATAAAATTGTAAAAGGATAATTATTGGATGATAAAAATAGAATATCTTTTTGATCATCATTGCCCTGACTGTACAAGAGTCGACGCAACGAAAGCTTAATAGCAGTACAATAGTTTGGCTCAAAAATATCTCTTTATTTAAGTTCCAAATTATAAAGATTGCCGGCATTTGTACGCATCACCATTGTTGCAATTTCTTTGGCGCGGCTAAGACTAATTTCATTATCCCTGATCATTCCGGAAAGTGCAATGTTGAGCGCTTGTCTTCCGGTAGTGGATGCAATCCATGCACTCATTTCCCAACCAAGACCGGGACCGAATGCTACAGCATCTGTACCAAATAATATTTTTTCCGGAAACTGCGAAAGCCAGTCCCTTAATACTAAAGCCAGTTGTTCCGGTGTCCAGAGTTGTGTGAGCAAAGAAATATCTGCATACACATTGGGCTTCCAGAGCATAGCACTTGTATGCTTTGCAAATGTTCCCCCGCCATGTATAATAACAAATTTTGTATTGCGCAATTCCGAATCATTGAACACGGGTTCGAGCAGCAGCGGATCGCATCCTGCCGCCACAAAATAATTACCTGCACCGGGATAAGAATGAATATGAACTGCCATACCCAATCGCCCGGCTTCACGTGCTATGTAATAAAAAATAAAATCCTGTAGTAACTTATATTTTTCATGCGATGGCTCTCCGCCATTTATATAATGAGTATATACTTCGCTTGCTTGTTCCTGTGCTGTTTTTTCAAAATCAAGTGAACGCAAATAAGCTGCTTCAAATTTTACTGCAATACAACCTCCTTTTTTCTGTGCTTCCAAAGTGGCGGTTACTACTTGCTTCAAATATTCATCAAGTGTTGCAGGCAGTTTTGATATGTTGAGATCTGAAAGATATTTTTTCAGTAACTGATCTTCCATGGGAAAAAGTTTTTCACGATCGGGTGTTACTGCAGCTTCTGCTTTTGTAGAGAGCGGAAACAAAAGTGCATCAACATAACTAACCCAGCGAAACCGTGGAGCAGAAAATCCGGAACCTATTGTAATCCTGTTTCCAAACATCACTTCAATATTAGCCTGGTCAAGCACCCAGTTGGGAAATGCATCTCCTTTTTGTTTCTTCACATGCTCTATGGTATCCATCAAAACTTTCATTGCATCTTCATTTAACGCATCACCTTTAAATCCATACAACGCACGGCTTGCATCAATCCATGTTTGACTTTCAGGTCTTACTCTTGCAGGAAGTTCGATGGCGCCCAATCCATCAAGCGGCAATGCATCGGAGCCTTTATCGTTTGGATCAATCGTGTTTGGATGCGCATGATTATCCACTGCTTTTATCTTGCTTATGTATGCATCCAGTTCTGTATCGGCTGAAGGTTTATTAGAGTTTGTTTCTTCATTAGAAGAAGTAGAATTGTTGCATGATAGTATGAAGGCGATAATGCAGGCGATAGAAATAATTGCAAGTATTTTTTTCATTATGATGCGTTTATGATCTTTCAATATTCTTTATGTACTTGAATTATTGTCGCCATGAATTCAGAACGGACAAGAGAGCGACGCAACAGAAGATGCTATTATAGTCTGCAGCCGATAACAAAAAATTATTTCAACTCCCCTTTCTTCAATTGCTGTACTGCATAATCGCAGGCTCTTGCAGTGAGCGCCATATAAGTAAGCGAAGGATTCTGACATGCAGTTGATACCATACACGCACCATCTGTAATAAATACATTCGGCGCATTATGACATTGATTGAATTTATTGAGCACAGCAGTTTTAGGATCATTGCCCATGCGTGCAGTGCCCATTTCATGTATGCTGTTGCCGGGAATAATAGGATCATTGATCTCTGCAACCCATGCAGGGCTTGCACTATTGAGCATTTCTTTAGCAGCAATAATCATGTCTTTACTCATTTCTTTTTCGTTCTCGCCATATTCCATTTCAATGCTTAATATCGGAAGCCCCCATTTATCTTTTTTGTTTTCATTTAAGTACACACGATTTTTATGATCGGGCAAACACTCACCATAAGCGTATATACCAACCTGCCAGTCGCCTGCCTGGCTCAGCGAATCTTTCCATACATCACCTGCACCTGCTTCGCTGTAACCTCTTGTCCACTCACCTCTTGATGCATACACTTCATAAGCAAAACCTCTTGTATATTTTCTGTCCTGTTTATTTAAGTTCTGAAACCTTGGTATATACGTAGAAGTAGAACGCTGACCAGAATAATACTGGTCTTTCAATATGTCGAAACCCGCAGCAGCGCCGGGTCCTGACACATGATCCATCAGGTAATGACCAAGCACACCACTGCTGTTTGCAAAACCATCAGGAAATGTTTCAGACTTTGATTGCATCAGAATTTTTGTTGTTTGCAATGCAGACGCATTCAGGAAAATTATTGGCGCAAAATATTCTAACGCTTCATTGGTTTCTGTATCAATAACACGCAAACCTGTTGCTTTGTTTTTTTGTTTATCCCATATAATGCTGTGCACAATTGAAAAGGGTCGCAACGTAAGATTATTCGTTGCATACGCGGCAGGCAATGTAGACGAGTTGCTGCTGAAATACGCGCCATACGGGCATCCGCGGTGACAAAGATTTCTCGACATGCATTTGCCTCTTCCATTATGCGATTGTGTAAGCACCGCCATCCTGCTCTGAATTAAATTGCGTTCTTTAAATGCAGCTTCAATTTTTTCTTTCAAATGTTTTTCCAAACAATTCATTTCAAACGGCGGAATAAATTGTCCATCGGGCAATTGAGGCAATCCTTCATTCTTTCCGCTCACGCCAATAAAACGCTCCACATAATCATACCAGGGCGCAATATCTTTATAGCGAATAGGCCAATCAATGCCCACACCTTCTTTCATGTTCGCTTCAAAATCCAAATCACTAAAACGAAAAGTATGCCTGCCCCACAACAATGATTTACCACCAACCTGGTTGCCACGCATCCACCAGAAAGGTTTTACCTGCTCATAAGGATGCTCTGTATCTTTTACAAAAAAATGTTTATCATCCTGCCCAAAGTGATACACTTTACTTTGCACCGGATATGTTTCCAGATCTTCCTGCGTAAGCATATTGCGGTTTGGCAATTCCCACGGATCAAGATTCGCTGTTGGATAATCTTTTATATGTTTTACATCTCTGCCTCTTTCAAGCAACAATGTTTTCAATCCTTTCTCACAAAGTTCTTTCGCAGCCCATCCGCCTGAAATGCCCGACCCTACTACAATTGCGTCGTATGTATTCATGTAATTATTCTTTTATTAAGAGAAGAATTTTTTATGAGCCAATCTGCATTACTACTATTAAACTTTGTTGCGTCGCACTCTTGTACGTTCTGTACTTTACTGTACATGTGCAACGGTCATCTTACCAAGCACTGTTCACTTGCATTACTACCAGTACATCAAAAATGTTTTCGCCAATGCTTTATCTCCTTTTTTATAAGGAATGCATGCCTGGTATTCTCCAGGAACTTTTACATAATTTAATGCTTTTGTCATTCCTTCCTGCGATGTGAAATATCCAATCAATGTCAGCTTCTTTATTATCCTGAACCATGCTTTGTTTGCATCATTGTTAAATGCAGTCTCATCAATTTTTTTTATGGTACTAAGTTTCTCTGTTGCAGAAAGTGAGGAGAATTTTTTTTCTGATGCTTCATTCAATTGCTGCAATCCTTTTTTTATTGATTGCTGATCATTGGGGTTCATACAATTTTTCACAACAAGATCTATGAAATAAGGACACTGCACATCCAATGCGCCGGGCGTTGCAGTCTTTGGTAATATACCATCTGTTATATCTTCTATTAAATGAAATTCATCATCAGAAAAAAAACCGGTCGTTAAATTTTTTTCTTTGGTACTGCAGGAAGAAATGAATTCACCAAGAATGGCTGGGAAGCTGCTGTAGAGTGCAACAGCACCCATTCCTTTAAGAAGATAACGTCGGTTCATGGCAAGTTTTTTTCTTTGATTAAAGATAGCATTCAAACAGCAGTAAAAAAATTTTGATGCCGTTAGCATCCCCGCCAACGGTTAACGAAATTTTCCTCACTACGCTTCGGTAAAAGCTGCATAGAATATTTGAACGTACAAGGGTGCGACGCAAGTAAAGCTTCATTAATGTTCCAGTGCCGGGCCCAAAAAATTATTTTATGCCGGCAACACCCCGCTAATAATAAGCAAATCAGAAAAGATGAAACAAGTATATTTTTTATCTTAGTTTTAATGCCGGATCAATTTACCCGGTATAAACATTTCAAATATTTTTATGAAAGCTATCTACGTGCTTGTATTTCTTTTTAGCAACTTGCTGAATTATTCTTCTATATATGCGCAACAGGGCGACACATCCTGCAAGGTTACCCTTAAAGAACTCACCGGCAATTACACCGGCGATTGCAAAAATGGATTGGCGAATGGAAAGGGCGATGCCAAAGGACTTTATCATTACACAGGCTCGTTTAAAGATGGTGTGCCAAACGGTGCCGGGGCATATTATTACAGCGATTCTGTTTATTACAGCGGCAATTTTCAGGACGGGATAAAAGAAGGAAAAGGTGAAATGCATTATGTGAGAAAAGCAATGGCCGACAGTATAATTAAAGGATACTGGAGCGGGGGCGAATTTACAGGGAAAAAATACACGACTTATAATTTCACGACCACCGAGCAGTTTGACCTTACAGACATTACACCATCTAACGGCAGCGGCAACACGGTAACAATTGAAATTGGAACAACATCAGGATCGCCAAATGGTGAACCGACTGGATCGGGAGGTGTTGTGCTGAAGCTTAATAATATTATTTCCCCTGCCGGATGTATTTTAAAAACAGTATCGAGGTATGAAAGTTCATTCAAAAGTTATGTTACACTTGAATTGGTCGGGTTCCCGTGTAAACTTTTCGGCACACTTTCTGACAGCCAAACTTTTGAATTAGAACTGATAAAAGCTGCTAACTGGAAGGTGAGGTTTTTTAAAAACAAATAATGTTCTGGCTAAAGGTTAAGCCATTTGATAAAAATAATTTTTGAACCCGGCTGAAGTATTTCATGGCATCGCCTCTTGCATCGCACTCTTGTACTGAAGTAATTTTATTGAGCTTTACCGAAGCGTAGTGATGATAGTTTCGTTGGGGGACACGGATAATAGCAGCACAATACTTTTTTTTTGCGATAGACAGACCCATTAAAGTTCAAACGGATAACCAATTTCAATAAGGTCAGATCTTAGTTTTTCTATCTCTTTAATATTTGGATTAATTTTTAAAACAATATCCTTTGTCAAAGTCTTATGACTGTAAATGTGTTCAACTAAACTCAAATCTAATTTTTCGGGCTCAAATTCAAATTCATCTTCATAATAGCCGATTGCAAATTGATGGTAAGTTGCAGGATATCCATCAAGTATAAATAATAAATCTTCGGAGCCGTCTTTATAGTCATCGTTCGGATATAAAAAGTCGCCTTTGTTCCATTTGCTGTCACTATATTTTCGCCAAATACAAAAAGTTGTTCCAATTGATTTTATTGGTTCTCCAAAAATGAAATGCTGAAATTCTTTCGGCACTTTATCTACAACTCCTGTCCAAATATTTTGCTTTAATTGTTTTTGCTTTTTGTCAAAAATTTTTTGAATAAAACTTTTCGATTTGACTTCAGCCTCTGCCCAATTACACATTTTGCTTTCGTAGGCTAGTCCATTTATTATAGCACCATCCTTTGAAAATAAAACAAAGAAATGATCGCCTGAACCATTTCGCATTTCCATACATTCTTCACCTGCACTTGCATCCCAATCTTTTTGATAAGAATAATAGCGGTACTCCCATTCCTGACAAATAATTGCCTCAAGTGTTGAAATTGATTGACACAACTTTTTCAAGTCGTCAATATTTGGAATTGCAGAAAGATTAAATGTTGAAGGAATGTTCATAGTATTTTCTTTTGCAGTCTCCACCAACCGCGAACGAAATGCTCATCACTACGCTTCTATACAACTCCTAAGCAGCGGCAGC
>JANXWM010000385.1 GCA_025351145.1 Chitinophagaceae bacterium | reverse complement strand
CTTCATAAAACAAATCTATTGCTATATCAACGCAGATGCCTTTTTAATCCTTTTACAAACATAGGAGTGTGCGACGCAAGCAAAGATGCCACAAAAATCAAAAGAAGGGCCCATAAAAAAATATTAAACAACGAAGGTTCTTTAAAATACAAAAGACCATTAAAAAATGGTCTTTTGCAAAAACTATAACGATAATTTTAAATTAATACCCAGGATTTTGTACCAAGTTTGGATTTGCTGACAACTGCTGATTTGGAATTGCGAATAATAAATATTTAGGATCATCAGTTGGCTTTTCCTGCCATGGCTGTAAGAACTTTCCAAAGCGGATTAAATCAGTTCTTCTCTGACCTTCCCAATAAAATTCACGACCCCTTTCATCTATCAATTGATCCAGGCTAACGGAAGCTAAATCTGCATTACCACTTCTTTCACGAACCTGGTTAACCAAAGCAGCTGCATCTGAAGCACTTCCGCCACTTCTTAATAAAGCTTCTGCCTTCATCATCAATACATCAGCATAACGATAGTAAACATAATCGTTATCAGCATTGTCGCCAGATTTGTAGTCGATAGGATATTTGATAACCCTGATACCTGTAACCTCAAGATTACTTCCTGTTTCAATAGCTTTTACTTCAGGAGTAAATGCCAACGGGCTACCACCCCTGTCTTTTAATGCAGTACCATTTTGATCATATTGCTGACCAATAAGGAAACCCGGATGTATACCTGAAACATCTGTTACACCTGCATAGGTTTCACTCCTGCGTTTGTCGGTTGCATCAAATTTACTATAGAAGTCAGACAACGTGGTAAACCCATTCCAACTGCTTGGATTTTGATTATAGTGCAAAGTGCAGAACCATCTTGAACGTACATTACCGCTTGATGAACCACCTTTGTTTTCAGCTGTAAAGATATTTTCGGCTGCACCTTTTACATCATTTGTTGGAGCAAAATTATCAAAATAGTCAGGAGTTAGTGAATACTTACCACTTCCAATAATTTGATCAGCTAACGTAATTACCTGATTCATATCAGCTGCATCAAAAGTTGGGGAAACCCGGTTTGCAATAGCCCCTTTATTCAAATAGCATTTCATCAAAAGTACTTTTGCCGCATCCTTGTTTGCAACATTAGCAGGACCATCAGGAAGGTCATTCATAATAGCGTTTAATTCGCTAATTATATAATCAATAACCTCGGTTCCTTTTCTAACTTTAGGAAAATCTAAAATGTTTGAACCTTCTTCTCTATATGGAACCTGATCCCATCCATCAACCCAGGAAAAGTTAGCAAAAGCTCTTAAAAATCTAGCCTGTGCAGCTTGTGAAGCTGTTGGATTAAATTTCAATAAATCCGTAGATGCAAAAACAATACCCCCCAAATCATTGAATGTATTTCTTAAGAATGAATGATCCGCATCCCATCTGTGAAGGTGCAGTACCCTCCATACACCGTTATCGTCCCAGTCACCACCCCTTGTCGGCCCTATCGCCTCATCAGAAGTGTGCTCTTCAGCGGCCCACCACTCACTTTGATCCTGGTAAGCACCGCGCATCGAATTATAAACACCGGTTAATAATGCATCCGGTGAGCCCGATCCTCCACTGCCCCCAACCTGCGCAGCAGTAAGGTCTCCATTGAACTTTTCGTCCAGCTTAGTACAGCTAAACAGGAGAAAAGAAGGAATGGCTAAATAAAGCAATTTTGTATATTTCATATAACTTGTATTTAAAATTTTATAAAGAGAAATTAACACCTAATTGGAAAGACCTTGCAGAAGGATAAGGTGTATATTCAATACCCACTGAAGGAACACCACCTACTTGTTTATCTGTATTTACTTCTGGATCAAATCCTGTGAATTTTGTAATCACCAACAGGTTTTGGCCTGTTACAAAAATATTCATGCCTTTAATAACCTTTCCAAGGCTGCCTACATTATAAGAAATTGTAGCGTTGGCCAGCTTTAAATAATTACCTTTTTCCAAATATCGTGAGGATGGAGAAATGGCATTTGATAAAGCTTCCTGAACTGGTCCACCAAGAAGAGAAGCCCCGATATTACGGCCACCAATAAGGTTGCCAATTGGTATAACGGAATTGAGCGTATTATTATAGATATCCTGACCAAATGCACCGTTCATATTAATAGAAAGAAACAGCTTTTTATAATTTGCCGAAGTACTGATTCCCAATATAGTTTTCGGATTTGGATTACCTACAAAGTAACGCGTATATCCGTCATCCTGGTAAGTAGATTGGCCATCTTTATCTAACCCCAAAAATTTCTTGACATAAAACACGTTAATGGGCTGTCCGCTGGTAATTAACTCCGCAGTAGCACCGGATATACCCTGACCACTTAAGGAACCTGTAGCAATGGGACCAGACAAGCCACTAACCATATTATCAATAAAGGATGCATTCACAGCAAAATCCCATGTGAAATCCTTGGCTTTAATAATTGTCGCATTCAGAGAAAATTCAAACCCCTTATTTTCAATCGTTGCATCAAGATTCTTCCATGTAGGCGGGGCTCCAGGGGGAGGAGGTGCCGCAGTAATGGTAGGATATAATAGCCCCGTTGTCTTTTTGTTGAAATAATCAACAGAACCGAATATGCGGCCCTTTAAGACTGCAAAATCGAGGCCGATATTTGCTTGTTCATCTGCCTGCCATTTAAGATCTGGATTAGGATAATTAACTAAACCAGTTGCCCCAATTCCTGTGAAAGAATATTTGAATTGCGACGACCCAGCAGGTACATCCTGGCTGCCGGTTTTACCCCAACCACCTCTCAACTTAAGGCTGTTGATAAAGCTGATGTTTTTAAAGAATGCTTCATTACTGATATTCCATGCTGCTGCGAAAGAAGGGAAATATCCATAACGGTTGTTTTTACCAAACTTTGTAGACCCATCAGCCCTGAAGGTTCCGGTTACAATGTAACGGTCTTTGTAATTAAGTACCGCACGGGCAAAGTAAGATTGCAACTCAGTGGTTGGATCCTGAAAGGAACCAAGTCCTCTCGTTGTTTGTGTGGAGTATTGAAAATAGTTGGTGTAGTCAAGCGGATAAGCACCAAAATCTTTGGCACTTGCACTGATACCCTTATTTTCAAACTTCATATACTCATAACCGAGCAATGCGGTTAAATTTAAAGCAGAAGTAATCTGCTTATTGTAGTTAAGGGTATGAGTGATTTGATAAGTCGTCAACTCATTGTTTGCATAGTATGCAGTACCCCTGTCAACAATATCAGTAAGATTAATAAACGATGCTATGGAAGACCTTCTAATACCCGTGCTGTAATTAACACTTGCCAGCATCCGGTATTCAAGATTTTTATTAAACTTATAATATGGCGATACGCTTGCAAGTACTGTTGTAATTTTTGCAACATCATCATAAGCTTCAGACATAGCCAGTGGATTAACTGTGGTTGACCCTCTCAGTATGTTCAAAGAATCTCCAATTTTTAAAGGCCTTGTTGGATTCCATTGAAGTGCCTGGCCCACAATATTTCCTGTGAAACCTGCATCATTACTTACAGGGGGAATATCTTCCCTGGTTTGAGTAGTTGTTAAATTAAAGTCCAGACCAAGTTTTTTATTGTCAAGAAATTTAAAGTTACCGCTGAGATTAGCAGTCATCTTTTTCAAATCTGATTTCTTTATAATACCATTCTGATCGAAATATCCTGCAGAAAGACGATACCTACCATTTTCATTTCCACCGCCTATAGCCATGCTATAATTTTGTGTCATCCCATTTTGAAGAATGGCATCTAAAGCATTCACATTTCCACCATAATCATTTGTTGTAGGCAATCCATATTGAGAAAGAGCACTCCTGTATTGAGCTGCATCTAATACATCTAATCTTTTAAGAATACTGCTTGTACCAACAGATGAGGATACATCTAGTTTAGTTGCACCGCTTTGCCCTCTTTTGGTTGTAATTAAAACTACACCATAGGCAGCTCTTGAACCGTAAATAGCTGTTGCAGATGCATCTTTCAATACATCAATAGAAGCAATGTCATTAGGATTAATAAAGTTTAAAGGGTTCGCATCGGGTGAAGTACCAATACCAGCTCCAGAACCTCCTGGCCTTGCAGACCTGCCATCTAATGGAACACCATCAACAACATATAGTGGTTGACTTCCTGCCCTGATAGATGAATTACCCCTAATTTTTACTGTAGTAGCCCCACCTGGCTGTCCACTATTATTTAAAACCTGAACACCGGCTACTTTTCCCTGGATCAATTGGTCAGGGGCTGTAATAAGGCCTTTGTTGAAATCTTTTTCTTTAACAGAGGTAACAGCACCTGTTAAATCCTTTTTCCTAACTGTACCATAACCAACCACAACAACATCAGTTAAAGCTGATGCTTCTGGTTTTAAAGACACAGCCACTTCATTTGAGGAAGGAATAATTACTTCTTGTGTTGTGTAGCCAACATAAGAAATCAGTAACCTTTCAGCAGAAGGTGGAGCTGAAAGTTTAAAGGCACCTAATACATCAGTAGAAGTTCCTATTGAAGAACCTTTTACAATAACTGACGCCCCGGAAACCGGGCTTCCTTTTTCGTCAATAACCTTTCCGGTAATTGTTTTGTTTTGTCCCCAGGAATGTTGCATGATAAGCATGAACACGGGGCATAAGAGCAGTACTCTTAGAAATCGAGTTGTAGTCATAATAACAAGCAGTTTAATATTTGTTAAAAATAGGTAATCTGTGTAAATAATACACAATTGTTATAAAAAAAATCATGCGTCTTAAAATGATATAATATAAAATGATAATTAGACAAGACAAAAGAATAAATCAAAAAGCTGCATTTTATTTTTTCATTTAAAAAACAAAGAAGAAAGATTGCAACAATTACACATATGCCACCTTAATTTGTTCCTCTTCCCCGATAACAATATGCAATTACTTATCAAAGCAAAAACGATTCATTTGCACCTTTCGTTTTTTCTTTAAAAAATTGCAATCTTTCTTAATAAAACACCGAAACGAATTTGAAAATTACAAGTATTGCAAACTCAAAAAAAATAATAAAGAACTATAAATCTTGCAAACGTTTGCGGCAATGTTTGTTGTGGAAATTTAACAATACACTTATTACATATTTGGCGTTCAATTGAAAATATCGCTCCCTCTATATCAAAAAACTAAACGCTGAATTACAGAATAAAAGGCTAATACAACTAAGGTTTATTAAACAATTGCGAAAGCTTCAATTATGCATTTGTATTTATCTGTGCACTTTATTAATCGCATTGTTTTAATTTTAAATACACGCCATTCGTCCATCCAAAACCATCCTGGTTAGGGTACTCTCCCCCGCCGGCATTTACAGAAATATCAACCACATTATATTTTTCAGCTAATTTTCCTGTTTGCTTAAATACCCTTTCTATATTTTTTATCCAGCTATCTTTTATCTTATTTGCAAATTCAATAAACCCATAATTCATTACACCCTTATAGGCGACCCATTGCAGTGGTGCCCACCCATTTGGAGCATCCCATTGCTGACCGCTCTTTACAAGTGTTGTTAATATACCTCCGGGCTGAAGAAATTTATTTTCCAATATATCTGCAACAGGCTTTGCCTGTTCATTATCCGCTATTCTAAAAAATAAAGGAAATACCATTGCTGCAGTAGCAATTCCTGTTGATTCGCTTTTTATAAAATCGTAATCAGTAAACATTTTATTATCCCTGCTCCACAAATATTTTTGAATAGTCTCTTTTCTTTGCTGATACTTACTTTCAAATAACCGAGCCCCGGTTTTATTATCCACTATTAAATAAATTTTGCCCAAAGTTTTTTCAAGATGCAGCAAAAGGCAATTGAGGTCTAAGGGAACAATATCAGTTGTATGAATGGTATTTAAATTCATAGAATCCCTACACCACCGGCTGCTGAAATCCCAGCCTGACTCTGCCCCGGCTCTTAGATGCCTGAAAATTTCGCCATCTTTATTTTCTGCCGCACCCGCAACTTCCATATCTTCTACATATCCTTCGGGCCGCGGTGTATTTAAACTATCCCAATACCTGTTTAATATTTCTGCGCCCGGCATTAGAACAACCCTCTTTTCATGCTTATTTTCTTTAGATAAAAGCTCCGCTCCATCCATCCAGAAAGCATATTCTTTTTCTAACTGTGGCAAATATTTAATCAAAACATCGTCGCCCTTTTCTTCGCTCAGCAATTCAACCATCAAGGAAAAAAAAGGCGGTTGAGAGCGGCTTAAAAAATAGGTGCGGTTTCCATTTGGTATAAACCCAAAACGATCGATCAGGTAAGCAAAATTGTTAATCATACTTTCAATAAGGTCAACCCTTTTAGCAACCTGCAAACCAAGCATGGTAAAATAACTGTCCCAATAAAAAATTTCCCTAAACCTGCCGCCGGGAACAATAAATTTCTCCGGCAAAGGGATCAGCGTTCCGTTCGATTCTTCCGGAAACTTCGTTAACACATCCCACAACTGGTTTACGTGTTCTTCGGCTGTTGCAGATACAGTAAACGTTGAAGGCAATCCCTTATTTACGGGTAATTCAAAATGAGCCGGTACAAAGGCTTTCAGGTTAAATCCTTCTATATCTTTCTCCTTCCTGTACTCCTTTAAAATATCTTCAACTGCTTGTTTTGGCTCACAGTCAACAAATGTTTTTTGATCGCTGAGTACCTGCTGCGTTTGCACATCAACAAACAACTCCTGCAGGTCTTCAATATATAAAAGTTTATTACTGTTCATATTCTGCAGATGTTTTACACCCAAAACTTTTTTCAATTTTTTTGAGCCGGATTGAAGTATTTCAATTAAGCTTCTGTTGCGTCGCACTCTTGTACTGCCGGAACGTGAATCAGCAAAATCCCGTGCATCTTCGCGCTGCTGCTCATTGATATGAACGTACAAGAGTGCGACGCAAGAATGCTTCAATAAAGAACTAAAAGCCTGGTACAAAAAAATAACTCAATGTCCCGCCGCAGAGCTAAATGTTACTGGTGCAGCAGTAGATCTTTTTTGAATCCGGCTAAAAATAAAAAGGCATATAATCAAAATCCCAATTGGAATAAGTGAAAAATAAAATGCTGTTTGCCCGCCGTAAGCCTGGAAAATATTCCCTGTAATCAACGAGCCGGTAGAACCACCCAATGCAGAGAAAACAATAATAAGCCCGGCCATTAAACCATGTTTGGGTTTTGGCAGCGAACTTAATATTACAGAGTTGATGGCCGGATAAATGGGGGCAAGCACCAAACCAATTAAAGGAAATACGTAAGCAATTAAGGGAACATCTGTTAACCGGGTAATGCCGCTGCCTTTATAATTGCTCAGAAACTCTTTAATGGCGGGCATTGCAAAAATCACCAGTGAACCAGCGCACAACAAACAAACTATAAGTACCGCAAGCCAGTTGAATTTTTTAAGTAAGATACCCGCTACAAACCGCCCAACAGCAATGGAGCCGGCAAGGATGCTTGCCATTTGTATACTCAATACCTGGTTTAGTTTTAAAACGTCATTATTAAATGTAGGCAGCCAGCTCATAATGCTTTGCTCGAGCAATACATAAAAAAATGCGCAGAAAATAAATACCAGTACCAGCGGTGAAACCAGGAGCCTGAACATTTTTCCAAAATCGTTGAGCATATTTTCGGAAGGTTGGCCGCTCTTAGAAGCAGATTCGTCAAGCGGGGAAATGAACAATAAAAGAAAAGCAAGCAGCGAAATGCCTCCCAATAAAAAATAAACCCTGAGCCAACTGGTAGAAGCTGCATCATTCTTATCTATAAACAATGGGAAAATAAAATAGCTCACTACGATACCGACACCAAAAAAACTTTCAACAAAATTCATAAAACTGATATGATCCTTCTCATTCTTTGTAATAAGACCAATGGATCCATATACAGACATTTTAATTAAAGCAAAGCTTGAGCCTATAGATGCGAACAATAATTCTACCATAAGCAGGCTGCTTGAAAATGGCATTGCAAAACAAACGATAGTGATAAACCCGAGTGCTATCAGCATTGCTTTCTTATAACCGATGCGTGTAATAAAAGAAGTAACCAGGAAAGAAACGATGGCAATGCTCATGTCTTTAAATGGTTCCAGCACCGCTACCTGCGATTTGCTTACATTAAAACTTGTTTGTACCAATAAGATTACTGTACCCACACTGTTTAGCAGAATAGCAAATACAAAATAATTTAGGAATATAGAAATCTTGATCCTCGTATTTGGCATGGCAACCGTTTAATTACAAGATTTGAATCAGTTAGTTTAAAACACAATTATTCTAATAAGGCATGACAAAATTAATTTTTCCTTTTTAAAACATTTCATCTGTATTGGCATTTTATTCAACTGTATTAATCATTAAATACTAAATTTGATTAAAATACTATCAATACAAATGAAGCCTGAGTTTGAAGTAATCCACCCCGATGATGGCTGTTCGTTCAGGTTGCTGAACGAAAAAGTTAGTGCAGAAAAGTACCGCTGGCAGTATCATTACCACCCCGAATATGAAATTGTTTGTGTATTAAACGGCAATGGTACCAGGCATGTAGGCAATCATTTGCAGAGCTATGAAGATGGTGATTTGGTTTTCATGGGCCCCAATTTACCTCATGCCGGTTTTGGCTTAAAATCGCATGGCCAGCATGAAGAAATCGTAATCCAGATAAAAGAAGATGTTTTTAACCAGTCAATCATCACAAGGCCCGAAATGGCTGCCATTACCTCACTGCTGGATAAAGCAAAATATGGCATCCATTTTACCGGAACAGCAAAACAAAAAATAACAAAGAGGTTAACACGATTATTGAAAATGGAGCCGTTCGAAAAATTCATCGAACTCTTAACTGTACTGAATTTAATGGCTACCACAAAGGAGTATGCATTGCTAAATCCGGCTCCGCCGCTTTCTGCAGTATTAATGAAAAATAATTCCCGCCTTCAAGCCATTTTCAACTATGTAGAAACACATTTTCAGGAAGAGATCGATATAAAAAAAGCTGCATCGCTTGTGCACCTTTCAGTTCCCTCATTCTGCAATTATTTTAAAAAAACAATGACCATTACTTTCACCGATTTTGTAAACCGTTACCGCATACAGCATGCCTGCATATTGCTGCAGCAGGAAAAATCTGTATCACAAGCCAGTTTCGAATGTGGTTTTAATAATGTTGTTTATTTTAATAAAGTTTTTAAAACTGTAATAAATAAAACCCCTTCAGAGTTTAAAAAGAAAAAAGCACCGGCTTAACTGTAAATACCTAAATTTATTATTGTTATTAACGCAAAAATTGTTTTCTAACTTTTGCATCTTACTTATAACTGCCGCATGAAACATAATACAACGCTCAAAAAAATTT
>JANXWM010000348.1 GCA_025351145.1 Chitinophagaceae bacterium | reverse complement strand
TCTCATAAAGCTTGGGCCCCGTACCCAGCGGAAAGCTGCTGCTGTCAATGGATAAAAGTATTTTTATATCGGGGTTGGTGCGTAAATCATTTCCCCACCGGTACCATTCGCAGGGCGCAGATTTAAATGTTGCTGGTAAATGTTTTGTTGCGGGATGTTTGCTGTCCTCCACACGCAAAATCGCAGATACAGGCCTCCAGGTATTGCTTGCATATTGACCTGCCCCTAAAAACGTATTGTGGTACCAGTTCCAGTCCTGGTTAAATGCAGAAGGTGTTAAGGCAAACCCTGCAAAATGAAAGCCCATCCATGCGCCGCCAGTTTCCATATACTTTTGAAAGGCCTCACGCTGGTTAGCAGAATCGGGCCTTGTGTCTAAAAAAATAACTACCTGGTAATTGGAAAGAAATGCTGCGTTAAGGTTGTTCCAGTTATTTGTTGAGTCGTACGAAAAATGATATTTGGCCGCCATTTCGGGGAACCATTTATTGGCTTCATGCACAAAGCTAATATGCGCCTGATCTTCTCTTGCCGTATAAAATGCGATCACTTTAAATTTTGCCGAACCGCCTTGTGCCATTGCATTGATACAGGAAAAAAATACCAAACAAATTGCCATTAATACCTGTTGGAATTTAAAGTGCGTAAACATGATGCTTTAATTAATTGGGATGTAAAATTGTTGGGATGAAAACCGAAGATCATGAAAAATTTTCACTTAAAGCAGTTGAAAGCTGAATAGAACTTCCTGCTAAAAAACAAGCAATACTTAGTCTGTATTGCTTGTTTTAATTTTATAATGCGAGTTTTTTCCGACTGTTTTGTAATCGTTAACAGTTACTTTTCTTTTATAGCGATGCTTTCTTTTTGCTGACCTTTTTCATCAAGATATGAAACGGTTACTTTGGTACTGCCATCAGCTAATAATTCAAAATGCAGCGATGTACTTTCTCCATAAACTTCAAAAGTATTACTGCCTTTATAATAAAGCGGGTCACCACCAGTTGGGGTATCATTCTTTATCCATAACACCCCGTCTTTTTCAAACAACTCATTCTTTTCTTTTTTATCATCTGTACCTGTATAGGTTCCGGTAAGCCGTTTAATGGCTGAAAGATCTGCGGGCAGGTTTTCCATCATGGTAACATTAAACAGTATGCTGGTTTCGCCTTTCGCATTTTTTTGTTTATCGAGTATTCTTCTTTTAGCGGTGGGCGAAGATGCAGATGAATCTTCACTAAGATGCGGGTCGCCGGTAAAATAGATCTGCGTAATAAGTTCCTGGTAGCCTGGTGCAGAAATAAGTAAATGATAATGTGCGGGCCGCCACCTGTCGCCACCTACATTATAAGGTATTGGGAAAATGGTACGGAATTTATATTGCCCGTTTGCATCGCAGTTTGCTTTGGCACGGTAACGGAATTTATCTGATGTATTATCGTACACGCCTTTGCCATCGCAGTGCCATATTTCTACAGTGGCATCTTTTAAAGGAGTAGTGCAGTCTTTGTGTTTTATTATTCCGCTTAGTTCGATTATTTCGCCCGGTTCGCCGGGTATTACAAGATCGTTTCGTACCGGTGCATTTGGCCTGTAAAAAGGCCCGATGATATCGGTTGTGGTTTCACAGTCACCGGTATAACGGGTGCCATCGAAACGGATAAAACCTGTACTGCTAACAGCTACTGCACAAAGCGCTGTGTTTTTAAGAAAGGTACGGCGTTGCATATATTCTGGTTTAAGTGGTTACAAGTTTTGTATTCTCCATCATCTCCTTCAGTCAATAAGTTAATACCCGGTAAATAGCCTGATCTTAGAGGCTGTTTGAATTTATTATTTTAGATACCAGCTTTTATTTTCATAGCATCTTCGTTGCGTCGCAATCCTTTCACCTGCAAATCAATTGGCATCTTTTACCGAAGCGTAGCAAAAAATTATCATTCACTCTAACAGCTTCTTAGTCTATCTTATTTGGTAATAAATATACCTTTTTAATTAGTAAATGTTTTTTGCAGGGAGATTAAAAGTTCACAATTGTTCCGGGTGTACAAGAGTGCGACGCAACGAACGATGAATAGAATTCCCTAGCCGGGTACATAATCATTTTCAAATACAATCCATAATCTTAAATCTGCTGTTGCTTTATTACTTTTGCCGTTCTAAATTTTTCAAGATGACTAAAGGACCAGTTTCTCAATTTATAGAACATCATTACCGCCACTTTAATGCTGCCGCATTAATGGATGCAGCCAAAGGTTACGAAACCCATATGCTGGAAGGCGGCAAAATGATGGTAACGCTTGCCGGTGCCATGAGTACCGCAGAACTTGGAATTTCATTCGCCGAAATGATAAGGCAGGATAAAGTGCAGATCATCAGTTGCACTGGCGCCAACCTGGAAGAGGATATAATGAACCTTGTAGCGCACAGTCATTATAAACGTGTTCCAAACTACCGCGATCTTAGTCCGCAGGAAGAATGGGATTTGCTGGAGAACCATTACAACCGCGTAACCGATACCTGCATACCCGAAGAGGAAGCGTTTAGAAGGTTGCAGCAGCATATTTATAAAATATGGAAAGATGCAGAAGCAAATGGCGAACGTTATTTTCCGCATGAGTATATGTACAAAATGCTGCTGAGCGGCGTACTGGAGCAGTATTACGAAATTGATCCAAAGAACAGTTGGATGCTTGCAGCGGCGGAGAAGAATATTCCTATTGTTGTACCGGGCTGGGAAGACAGCACCATGGGAAATATTTTTGCATCGTACTGCATTAAGGGCGAACTAAAAGCAAGCACCATGAAAAGTGGTATTGAATACATGGTTGAACTTAGTGATTGGTACCGTAAAAATTCAGGTGGCAAAGGTGTAGGTTTCTTCCAGATTGGCGGCGGTATTGCAGGTGATTTCCCTATATGTGTTGTGCCGATGATGTACCAGGATTTGGAGTGGCACGATGTTCCTTTCTGGAGTTATTTTTGCCAGATAAGCGACAGCACAACTTCTTACGGTAGTTACAGCGGTGCGGTGCCCAACGAAAAAATTACCTGGGGCAAATTAGATATTCATACGCCAAAATTTATTGTGGAGAGCGATGCAACCATTGTTGCCCCCTTGATATTTGCATGGTTATTGGGTTGGTAGAAGCAGCCCTCTAAATCTCCCCTAAAAAGGAGGCTTTAAGAAAAAACCTCTTGTCTGACGAGAGGTTTTTTTATTGGCAGAAGATTTACAAACAACTTTTTCATAAAAATGAATGTTTACCTTTCGCAGCTTATTTTAACTTCAATATCATTATGACAACACAATACGAACAAACGTACCTGGAAGCCGAGGCAGACATACGCAACAATAATTATCACGAGGCTTTTCAGAAATACGAAACCATTCTTTACGAAGAGCCGGGCTATGCGCCTGCCCACAATTCAATTGGCTGGATTTTTAAAACCCAGTTCGATAATTACGAAAAAGCCGAAACGCATTTTCAGGCTGCCATACAATCTGATCCTTTGTACCCGCATCCTTACTTTCATTATGCCGGTTTGTTGATTGATCTTGACCGTTTCGATGAGCTTAAAAAGCTGCTGGAAAAATGTTTAAAAGTAGTAACCATAGATAAGGCATGGGTTTACTACCGCTATGCCATGATAGAAGAAATAAACGGCAATTACAGCGGAGCTATGAAACAGTATAAAACCGCCATTCTGCATTGCATGAACAACGATAAAATTAAAGATTACCAGGCCGATGTTGAGCGCTGCAAAACAAAAGAAGATATAGCAAGCGAAAGCTAATTATTGCCGGTGTTATATTTTATTAACCCGGCAATTAGTCCTTTACTGGTCGTCTCTTGCGTCGCACTCTTGTACAGCTTGCCCCCGCTTGAGGCTGGGTTCGGATTATGATGCGGCAGTAGCCACACTATCTTCAAAAAAATAAATAAAGCACTGCAACGGTTTCGTTTCATTGGTTGTCAGCAAATAAAAAAGAAGGATGAAAAAGTTGATTGTATTTGCAACAGGCTTTCTAATTATTGTAGCAGGTTGCAAAAAAGACAGTAGCCTGAAGATCGATAATCAGCAGCTTATTGGTAAATGGGAACTTACAAAGTCTTTTGGCGGATGGTCTGGCGAAAAAAAATATGAACCCGGAAATGGCAATACCATTTCTTTCGCCGGCAGTAATTCGGTTCAGCATTTTGCGTACAACGATACCTCGTTTACCACAACAGCCACTTACACTATTTACCAGGGCAAGCCTTGTGAGTTTGCAGCAGAGACAACTTTAATACATTTTAAGATCGCTGATAATTATGAATATGACAATGATTTTTCGCTTGCCAATGGTGAGCTTGCAATTGGCTCCACGCAATGTATTGCCGATGGCAGTACCAATTACTACAGAAAGGTTCAATAATGCTTCGCTAAAAAAATACGCTTCGGTAAAAGTTCAATATATAATCCAACAGTACAAGAGTGCGACGCAAGAAAAGCATCATAGTATTTCTTGTGCCTGGATAATAACTTTCTCTTTCTTATTTACAAGATAAACACCTGCAAGAATAATTGCGAGGCAGCCAATCTCGGCAAGTGTAATGCTTTCGCCTGAAAGCAACCCCCACATTACCGCAACAATAGGTATGGCATAAGTAACCAGCGAGGTAAAAACCACACCTGTTTTTTTAAGGAGCATATAAAACAGGATTGATGCTATTGCTGTACCGATAACGCCAAGTGTTGATGCTGCAAGCGTGGCTTTTATGTAAGGTGCTGTTGATAGCGGCAAACTAAAATAACCGGTTGAAATAAGTATAATTAATGAGGGCAACAACAGAAAGCAAAAAGCAAATGAAGCAATATGCAGCGAAGGGGTATTGTGCAGGTGCTTGTTTACCATATTTACATTTACTGCATAGCAAACAGTTGCAACTAAAACAAGCACCGCAAATTGCATGTCTTTAAAATCAATGCCTTTTTCTGTTGCCAATGGAAGCAGCAACAACCCGCCAAAGCCAATTGCCACGCCGATTATTTTTTGAGTACCCGCTTTTAACTGGAAAAAAGAAATGCCTGCAATAATGGTAAACATTGGCGTAAGCGAATTAAGAATTGCGGCAAGGGAGCTATCTATTCTTGTTTCGGCTACACAAAAAAGATAAGCAGGGAAAAAGCTGCCAAGGAACCCCGATAGTACAACATAGGGAACTTTTTTCTTCTCCACATTTTTAAAAGCCCTCCATGCGAACGGCAGCAAAACAATGGAAGCGCTTAAAATGCGGATAGATGCAACCTGGTAAGCACTTAAAGCCAGCATGCCTGTTTTCATAAGAATAAAAGAACTGCCCCAAATAGCTGATATCAATATAAACAATAGCCAGCCTGTAAATTTTTTGCCCAATACTGTAAATTTGGGCAAAGGTCTTTTTTTCGGTTAATAAAAGATAACTTTAAAATAAATTGATTGCGTATGCCAAATATTAAAATAAGTGCGGTAAGTACAAGAGCACCCAGGGGACTAAACAAAGAAAAAACAAAAGCAAAAACCGATACCCTTCTCGGTGAATTAAACGAACTGCAGAATTTACTGTTTGCAGAAAATAAACATTCGGTACTGGTGGTAATACAGGGCATGGATGCCAGCGGCAAAGACGGTGTAATACGCAATGTATTTGGCCACCTTAACCCGCAGGGTGTAACGGTGCAGTCTTTTAAAGTGCCAACCCCTTTAGAATTGTCGCACGATTTTTTGTGGCGTATTCACCAGCATGCCCCGGCAAAAGGGATGGTACAAATATTCAACCGCAGCCATTATGAAGACATTATTGTAACATGTGTGCACAAATTGATCGACGATGAAACTGCTTTAAAAAGAATGAAGGCCATTAATGATTTTGAAGAATTAATCAGCACACACAACAATACACATATCCTTAAATTTTACCTGCATGTTTCACCCGAAGAGCAGCAGGGCCGTTTGAAGGAAAGGATCAATGATAAAACCAAGCAGTGGAAATACAACGAAAATGATTTTGCCGAAGCCAAACACTGGAAAGAGTACATGAAAGTTTACGAAGACTGCTTTAAAAATTGTAATGCGGTTCCCTGGACGGTTGTGCCGTCAGATCAAAACTGGTACAAGGAATTTATGATTACCGAATTGCTGCACAAAAAACTTTCTTCCTTAAAAATGAAGTACCCCGGTTTAAAGAAATCATAATCTGAGTTTTTTCTTTTTTTATATCTTTCAACCTTTATTTTCATCACCAATTAAAACCAAAAACTATGGGATTTATTAAAGAGTTTAAAGAGTTTGCCATAAGGGGCAATTTAATTGATACTGCGGTAGCCTTTGTAATGGGTGCTGCATTCGGCAAAATTGTATCTGCTTTTGTTGATGGCATGGTAATGCCATTAATTGGTATGCTTACCGGCGGAGTAGATTTCTCGGAAAAAAGGTGGATACTGCAGGCCGGCGTTGCTGAGGCCAAAGACGCGGCAGGTGCAGTTATTACACCGGCAATAGCCGAAGTGTCTGTTAAATATGGAATCTTCTTTACGGCAATTATCGAATTTGTAGTTGTAGCATTTGCAGTATTTATGGTTATCAAAGCCATCAACCGCATGAAGAAAAAAGAAGAAGAAGCACCTGCAGCTTCACCTGCACCATCCTCTACTGATCAATTGCTGATGGAAATAAGGGATTCTCTTAAAAAATAGTTTCCCCCATTGTGGAATACTTGTTACTCAAAAAGCCACAACCTTCCATCTTAAACGATACTTTTGAAATCCCGGTTACTGATTGCAGAACCGGGATTTTCCTTTTTTATCAGAGTAAAAAAATTCGATACCGTGAGTGCCCCCAATTACCAGATTAAAACAGAACATTTTGAAGGTCCGTTCGACCTGCTGTTGTTTTTTATAGAACGCGACGAGCTGGATATTTACAATATTCCCATTACAAAAATCATCAAAGATTTTCTCGATTTTGTGCACGCCCAGGATAAACTAAACATAGAATTAAGCAGCGAATTTATTTTGTTTGTTTCTACCCTTATGCGTATAAAAGCCAAAATGCTTTTGCCGCGAAAAGAAATTGATCCGCACGGCAACGAAATAGATCCGCGGCAGGAGCTCATCGATAAAATTCTCGAGTACAAACGTTTCAAAGAAGCCTCAGCAAAAATGGCCGAAATGGAAGCACTGCGCATGCTTACGGTAAAACGCGGCAACCTGCAGAAAGAGCTGGCTATTATTGGCGAAGAAGCCTCCGAGGGTACAGAAATACAAACCGTAACCCTTTTCAAAATAATGAAAGCTTTTGAAAAGGTAATGCTCCGTGTACATCAACGCAACAACAAGCCCGTACACACAGTTGTACAATATAATTATACCATGGAGGGCAGCCGTGAAAACATGCTGTACATGGTAAAAAAAGAAAAAACGGTTTCGTTCGAAAAACTGTTCGAAGTGTGCGAAAACCGCATCCACGCAATCTTTCTTTTCCTTTCACTGCTGGAGTTATCGCAGCAGCGCTACATGAGCATCATGGTGGGTGAAGGCCACAATAATTTTATTGTAGAGTGGAACGAAAGCCGGGAAGAAGATGTAGAAACAGAGATCACAGTAACCAGTATGTAAATATAAAAATCCATGTTGAACCGGGCTGGTGTTTTTTATGGCATCGCCTCTTGCGTCGCACTCTTGTACGTTCGGATTATGAATTGAGCTTTTACCGAAGAGAAGATTATGGCAGCAATAAAATTACTTATGAAGTATTAAGGTAGGAGTTGCCTGGAGTTTTTGGTAAGGTTATTTAGTTCATCTATTTTCGAGTTGGCTCTAATTAGTGGACACACCATCTTTTAGCAATTTGCAGGACAAAAACCTTAACTAAAATTGTTTAGCATGTTTTCATTTTTCAAAAAGAAACCTAAAGCAACTGTTGACACAGCCAAACTTTTATCAGACTTTGAAAGCAATATTTCATTGGAAGAAAAAGGAGCAATTTTAGCAAGCATTCTCAGTATTGCAACAATTAATTTTAAACAAAACCTGCATAAATCAGAAACAGATTTTCTTGACAAAGTTTCAAACTTACTGAATATATCGTTTTCACAAAGTAGCGAGTTAGCCAACGGAATATTGAAAAAAGGGGGACAATATGCAGTCAGTATTATCAATAATTTATCTGATAAAGATAAAGATTGGTATGTAGGAATTGTTCATTCATTAATTCATTTGCGAGGTAATCCATCGGAAGAAAAAAGAAAATTTGCATTTGGGATTTTCGCCGCCATAGGCGTTGACGGAAAGCGATATATAAGCGTTTTAGAATTAATGAAACAATTATCATAATCAAGTGAGCATGACAACAGGAATAGATTATCTGCAAATAATTATTTCAAGGGCAGAAGTTGAAAACAATGACCTTTCTCAAACTTTGACACAACTTAATTATTTGATAATGGACAAAGGAACTTTAGAAAGGTTTCATCAACGACTTGATATTGGTATTTCAGGTTATGACAACGACAAACGAGAATTGTTTGAAATTGTAGAAGTAAGAAAGTACTTGCAAGAAGTTGACTCTAAATTTCCTTATTGGTTTTACTTACTAAACAATCTTCATTGTTCAAGCCTTCATCTAATTACATATTCTTGCATTGACTGTAAAATAGTAAATGGTAAAATACATTATGACACGATATCAATGCAAAACTTCTTAAACACTCACTTCGCATGCATGAATCAAATATGTGACTTTGTGGGTATGGCAAATGAAGATAATGAGCTATTGACTGAAATGATATTAAGTAACTTTCAATGACGAAAATTACCTTCAGTCGCCAGCATCCCGCTGGTAACAGCTATTTTAAAGTCTCCGGCTAATTTCAACCAGCTACCAGTTTAACAACCAAAAAACTCCGTGCAACTCTGTGTTCTTTACCTGTGCAACTCTGTGGTTAAACCCTCTTAAACACACTTTACTGGATAGTACCCAAAAATGTCCTGCACAACGCTTTTAAACTCCTGCACAGCCACGAAAATGTCCTGCACAATGCTTTTTAACTCCTGCACACCCATAAAAATGTCCTGCACAATGCTTTTAAACTCCTGCACAGTCAAAGAAATAAAAACTTTTTGTCTCCTCGTCTTTTTCGGTCACCTGCCCACTCAAAATTCGCTTCAATCCCCGCTTCGGTAAAAGCTCAATTCATAATCCGAACGTACAAGAGTGCGACGCAACGGATGCTTCATGCATATTCTTTTGCCGGGTACAAAATGGCTTTTACATTCCGCTGCATATAACTGCTTTTTACAAAATTGATGATATAGTATTAATTTCATTGCTTTAACGAACCAACGGTTGCTTTCTGCTAAATGAAAAATGTATTTGCATGATGAATGCTTATGCACCCGGTATAACTGACAAACGAGAGAAAAGCATGAACGCAGAACAACAACGCCTTAAGGCGAACGCAGCGAAGAAAATTCCGCTGGAACAGTGGGGCCCGTATGTATCAGAACGCCAGTGGGGTACTGTGCGGGAAGACTACAGTGAAAACAGTGATGCATGGAATTATTTCCCTTTCAGCCATGCACACAGCCGTGCCTATCGCTGGGGAGAAGATGGCATTGCAGGCATCTCAGATTTTTTTCAAAACCTTTGTTTCTCCGTAGCATTATGGAATGGTAAAGACCATATACTGAAAGAGCGCCTTTTTGGATTGGGTAATTACGAAGGCAACCACGGCGAAGATGTAAAAGAACTTTATTATTACCTTGATAATTTACCATCGCATTATTATATGGAAATGCTGTACAAATACCCGCAGCAGGCATTTCCCTACGAACAGTTAAGAGAAGAAAACCGCAAACGCAGCAAGCTTGAGCCTGAATATGAAATACTTGATACCGCGGTATTTGATGATAATAAATACTTCGATGTTCTTGTTACTTATGCCAAATACAACAAAACAGATATTGCTATAAAGATTGATATAACCAACCGTGGTAAAAACAGTGCCCCGGTAACTGTTTTACCTACTTTATGGTTTTACAACAGGTGGCAATATGACGGCATTGATAAAAAGCCTTTGATAAAGGAAATGGATCAAAATTCAGTAAGGGCGAGGCACGAAAGGTTGGGCAATTATTATTTGTATTTTCCAAAAGCAAACGAACGGTTTTTTACAGAGAATGAAACTAATACTGAAAAGCTTTTTGATAAGCCAAATAAAAAACCCTTTGTAAAAGATGCATTTCATGATGCTGTAGTTGATGGAAAAAATATAGAGGCACTGCGCAAAAATAAAAGCGGAACAAAATTTTCGCCCGTTTACAATTTCAAAATTACCGGGGGAGCTACCAAAACCATATACCTGCGTTTGAGTAATGTGCTGATGAATGCCCCTTTTTCAAAAGGTTTCGATAATATTTTTAAACAGCGCAAGCAGGAAGCAAATGAGTTTTATGCTGAAGTGCTGCCTAAAAATATTACAGATGACCTGAAGAATATACAACGTCAGGCACTTGCAGGTTTACTGTGGAGCAAACAGTATTATCACTATGATATTGAGAGATGGATCAATGGCAATGATGGCATTGCACATGTAAGTTATCACCGGAAAAATGGCCGCAATACACACTGGCAGCATTTAAAAAACCAGGATGTAGTGCTGATGCCCGATAAATGGGAATATCCCTGGTATGCTGCATGGGACCTGGCTTTTCATTGTATTTCTATGGCTGTGGTAGACCCCACTTATGCGAAACATCAGTTGATATTAATGATGCGGGAATGGTATATGAAACCCGATGGGCAATTACCCGCTTATGAATGGAACTTTAGTGATGTAAACCCGCCTGTGCATGCATGGAGCGCATTGCAGGTATATCATATAGAGAAGAATAAAACAGGTAAAGGAGATATTGTTTTTCTTAAACGCATCTTTCAAAAACTCATTATCAATTTTACCTGGTGGATAAACCGTAAAGACAGTAATGGCAATAATATTTTTGAAGGTGGGTTTCTTGGGCTGGATAATATTGGCGTATTCAACAGGAGCATTCAGTTACACAGCGAAATGGAACAGGAGCAAGCCGATGGAACAAGCTGGATGGGAATGTATGCGTTGAACTTAATGGATATTGCTATCGAAATCGCCGTTAACGATATTTCTTTTGAAGATACTGCTACAAAATTTTTCGAGCATTTTGTATTGATTGCTGAAGCGCTAAACGAACAGGGCTTATGGAATGAAGAAGATAAGTTTTATTACGACACAATTGGTGCACCTGGTACCAAACCTATTCAATTACGCATACAATCTATTGTGGGCCTAACTTCTTTGTTTGCAGTATCTGTTATCGAAAGAAATGTTTTTCATAAACTCGAAGATTTTACCAAGCGCATCAACTGGTTCGAAAACTACCGTTTAAAAAATAAAAAATACTGGCCCAATGAAGAAAGGGCAGAAGGTGAAAAAATCCTTATTTCCCTTATCCCCAAAGGAAGGTTAATCGCATTACTAACACGTTTATTAAACGAAACTGAATTCCTTTCCTGTGGCGGTATCAGGGCTTTAAGCAAGCATCATGAAGAGCACCCTTTTTCTGTAAATATTCAGGGTACAGAATATTCCATTAAATACGATCCGGGCGACAGTACTTCAGATTTCTTTGGAGGAAACAGTAACTGGCGTGGCCCGGTATGGATGCCTATCAATTACCTTATTATACAAAGCATAAAAAAATTTGGCGAATTTTATGATGGAGCTCTTACCATTGAATATCCTACAGGCTCAGGTCATTTTATGGAACTAAAAGAAGTGGCTATTGAGTTGGTGAAACGTCTTATCAGTTTATTTGAACTTGATAAAAAAGATAACCGCCGCCTTCATGGCGATCAAAACTGGTTTTACAGTAGACCCGAAAACCGGCACCTCATTCTGTTTTACGAATATTTTAATGGAGATGATGGCCGCGGTCTCGGCGCTTCTCATCAAACCGGCTGGACAGCTTTAATCGCAGAGCTAATAAATGAACTTGCAGAAAAAGAATTACCTGAGCTGTATGATGTAAAATCTTACGACGATGATGAATAATTTTGGTACTAGCTGAAGTATTTCATGGCATCGCCTGTTGTGTCACTCACTTGTACGTTCGGAACAACAATGAGCAAAGGCGAACTATCATGGCAGTAAATACAAAAAAAAGGTAAAAAAATTCATTGAAAAAAACCAAACACACAACAAACACATTTATAAAAGACAGTTTTACCAAAGATTAAAGCTGTAGAAAACACATTTGTCTATTTAAAAAAGACTTTTTATTATTCCTTTATAAATTATTGAAAACATTGATTAAATATTGGAATTATTAAAAAAAAAATTATTTTGAATACCATTTCAATCGTTGCAATATTTATACTTATCTTAGTTTTTTAATTTTGGCCTAAAATACATTTTCTTATGAAAAAATTTACATTTTTACTTTCTGTTTCTGCCACTTTGTGCAGTGTAACATCATTTGCACAGTTCGGCTCAACAAGTCTTGACATTACTTTTGGTAATGGTGGCAAAGTAGAAACATCTGCAGCCTTGAAAGACAGTTCTACAAAAATGGCTCTTCAGTCAGATGGAAAAATACTTGTTGTCGGCACTGCCGATCAGGATGGTACCCCCAATTACGGCGACTTTAAAATTGCAAGGTATAATGCCGATGGAACGCTTGACATTTCTTTTGGTACAAATGGCATTGTAATTACAGACATGGGTGGTGATGATATAGCTTCTGGTATTGCTGTACAATCAGACGGCAGAATCGTAGTTGTTGGAACAACCAGAAAATCTGCTGCTCAACAGTCAAATTTTGCAATAGCAAGATACAGAGCGGATGATGGCAGGCTTGACCGCAGCTTTGGTCCCGCAGGTAAAGTCTTTGTAGATGATCCTGATGGTTTAAATGATTTTGGTGGTGGAGTTGCTATTCAGGCGAGCGGCAAAATACTCGTTTTTGGTACTTGCGAAGACAGAGCAACCAAGTCACTTAACTACGCAATGTTCAGGCTTAATAATACAGACGGCACGCAAGATATGAGCTTTGGAAATGCTGGCTTTGTAAGTACTGATTTTAATTTGAATGATGACATTGGAAATGGAATCACTACTCAATCTGATGGAAAGATAGTTGCAGTAGGAAGTACAGTTACATCGCTAGATGCTGGTGGGATTGATTTTGGTATAGTGCGTTATGATGAAAATGGTATTCTTGATCCAGGTTTTGGTACCGGTGGAAAACTGGTGAAAGATTTATATCTGCACAATAACATTGCATACGGTGTAGCTATACAGCCTGCCGATGGAAAAATATGTATTGTGGGTGATGATTTTCGTACACTTTCAAATGGCAGCCTAGTTCCCCGCATGGCAATATTCCGTTGTAATACCGATGGAACAACTGACAGTACATTTTCATTGGATGGCATTAGGAAATTGTTTTTAAAATTCTCATCTTCAAGAGCACGGGGAGTTGCAATACAAATTGACGGAAAAATATTAGTTGGGGGTTCTGTTAAAATTAACGAAACCCTGGATCCCTCTTTTGCTTTTGCAAGATTGCTGACAGATGGCAAGGTTGATACCAATGGGAAAGTTATTACAACTTCTTTTACTTATACTCAATCTACTGCGTTCAGTATTGCAACACAACCAGCAGATAACAAGATTGTTTTGGCTGGAGTTGCAATAAACACAAACACGGGAGATGGCGAATTTGCATTGGCAAGATATATGCAATTTGGTATATTGCCTGTAAATTTTGTTTCATTTAACGCTTCCAAAAAGGACAATAGTATTGCATTAATTTGGGAAACTGC
>JANXWM010000269.1 GCA_025351145.1 Chitinophagaceae bacterium | reverse complement strand
TTTTGCGTTATTTAAAATTTGTAAAGCAATAAAATAAAAAAGCCTGTTAGGTTTTTCAACTTCACAGGCTTTTTTATGCTTTATATATTTAAAGAAATATTGCCGCCAAAATATAATCTGCAAACAAAATCATAATACAACTTATTACTACCGAAGTTGTACTTGCACGCCCAATTTCCAAAGCACCACCCTGCACATAATAACCGTAATAAGCAGGTATGCTGCTGATGATAAATGCAAAAGTATAAGCCTTGTATAAAGAGAAAGTAATATTGAACACATTCAGGTTTTGCCTTAAACCATTATCAAAAATTTCAGGTGCAAGAATGCCCGACATAGCGCCTGCTGTGCGGCCACCCCATATAGCCAGCACGGCAGAGATTACCACCAAAAAAGGAACCACTATTAAAGCGCCTGCAATCTTTGGCATTACAAGATAACTGCGCGTATTAATGCCCATAATCTCCAAAGCATCTATCTGCTCAGTAGTGCGCATGTTACCAAGTTCACTTGCAATTTTACTGCCCACCACACCGGCCAAAACTATACAAACAACAGTAGGCGAAAGTTCCAGTATCACACTGTCGCGAACAATCTGTGCAATGGTTGCTTGTGGTACCAGTGGGCTCACTAACTGGTAAGCAGTTTGCACCGTAGTTACAGCTCCAAGAAACAACGAAATAATAATCACAATCGGCAAAGACCCAATACCAATTTCGCTGCATTGATGCATCAGTTCTTTCCAGTACATTTTCATGTTCTCCGGTTTGGTGAACATGCTTTTGAGCATCAATAAAAACTTCCCGAGATGATTAAGAAATAACGATAACACAATTTATTTTTTTTCGTTGTATAATTTTTTTTGGACCAGGCAGAAGCACTTCTATTAAGCTTCTCTTGCGTCGCACTCTTGTACCGATGAATAGCCGTGAGCTTTTGGCTGCGGAACCATAGCCGCTTCACCTTCCGAACGTACAAGTGAGTGACACAACCGGCGATGCCATGAAAAACTTAAGCCCGTAACATCACCTGTATTTCCTCCATCTGCACATTTGCACATTCACTCATCTGCACATCAGCACATTATCAAATCATTTCTTTTTCTTCAACCGCTTCCACCATTGCGAACGCTGCACCACATCTTCTGTATCAACCTTACATTTCATTTGCGCATCTACCACTGCAATATTAGCCATATTAATAATGCTGCGAACAGTGCTGCCCAACTGCAGCACATGCACCGGTTTTTTAAGCCCTAAAAGAATAGGGCCAATAGCATCGGCGCCACCCACTTCTTTCAGCAGGTTGTAGGCAACGTTACCCGCCGCAAGGTTGGGGAATATCATTACGTTCACATCCTGGTCAACTAAGCTGCTGAATGGATAATTGTCTTTTAATATTTCTTTGTTAAACGGTACCCAGGCCTGTATTTCACCATCAATAATAAGCGACGGGTTGCGCTGTTTTACAATGCGTGTAGCTTCTGCAACAAGCCTTGCTTCGGGCGACTCGCTGCTGCCGAAATTACTGTAACTCAGCATGGCAATGCGTGGCGGAATATTAAAGTTGCGTACCTCTTTTACTACCATCATCGTTATATCTGCAAGCTCTTCTGCAGTGGGGTTAAAATTCACGGTTGTATCTGCAAGAAACAATGGGCCTTTTCTTGTAAGCAACAGGTACATACCCGCAATTTTTTTAACGCCTTCTTCCATGCCAATGATCTGCAGTGCCGGACGGATTGTTTCTGCATAATTTTTTGTAAGTCCCGAAATCATCCCGTCTGCATCACCGGTTTCAACCATCATGCAGCCAAAGTTGTTTCGTTCCCGCATCAGCTTTTTACTTTCGTAATAATTGAGACCGCGGCGCTGCCTTTTCTTAAAATACAAGTCAGCATAAAAGTTGCGTTTCTCTTCCATTGCATCGCTGCGGGAATCTATAATCGGCAGGTCAGAAATATCGATATGGTTCTCCGCTGCAATTCTTCTGATCTTGGTTTCGGCACCCAGCAAAATGGGGTAAGCGATACCGTCATCATAAAGAATACTTGCAGCCTTTAAAATTTTCTGGTTATCCGCTTCAGCAAATACAATACGTTTGGGGTCGCGGCGTGCTTTGTTACCAATAATGCGCATTACCTGGTTATCAAGGCCAAGGCGTTTATTAAGTTCAACAGTGTACCTGTCCCAACTGTCAATTGTTTTTTGTGCCACGCCGCTATCAATTGCAGCTTTGGCAACAGCCGGTGCAATGGCTGCCAGCAAGCGGGGATCTAATGGTTTTGGAATAATATATTCAGGGCCAAAAGCCATTGTTTTTTTGTTGTAGGCCATGTTCACAATATCAGGCACAGGAGTTTTGGCAAGTTCAGCCAAAGCCTTTACAGCAGCGAGTTTCATGGCTTCGTTTATCTGGCGGGCACGCACATCCAATGCTCCCCTAAAGATATAAGGAAAACCAAGTACATTGTTCACCTGGTTGGGGTAATCGCTGCGACCTGTAGCCATAATAATATCTTTTCTTACAGCGACAGCATCTTCATAAGTGATCTCCGGATCGGGGTTTGCCATAGCAAAAGCGATGGGGTTTTTTGCCATGCTTTTTATCATATCCTGCGTTACTACATTACCCACACTTAACCCAAGAAATACATCTGCATCTTTCATTGCCCCGGCTAAAGTCCAGTCGCTTTTTTGAACGGCAAATTTTATCCTGATATCATCAAGGTCTGTTCTTCCGCGGTGCAGTACGCCATCTTTATCGAACATGATAAAGTTCTCATATTTTGCACCCAGCGCTGCATACAATTGGGCACATGCCATAGCTGCAGCGCCTGCTCCATTTACCACTATTCTTACTTTATCAATTTTCTTTTTTTGCAGTTCCAGTGCATTGAGCAGTGCCGCACTGCTGATAATGGCAGTACCATGCTGATCATCGTGCATTACGGGAATATTGCATTGTTCGCGCAATGCCCTTTCTATATAAAAACATTCCGGCGCTTTTATATCTTCTAAATTAATGCCACCGAAAGTTGGCTCCAATGCTTTTACAATCTGTACAAATTTCTCCGGGTCTTTTTCATTGATCTCAATATCGAATACATCAATATCGGCGAAAATTTTAAAGAGTACGGCCTTGCCTTCCATTACAGGTTTGCTGGCTTCTGGGCCAATATCTCCCAAGCCAAGAACGGCGGTACCATTGGTTATTACGCCAACCAAATTTCCTTTGGCTGTGTATTTGTACGCCTCATCTTTATTCTTAAATATTTCTTTGCAGGGCTCTGCCACACCGGGGCTGTAAGCAAGTGAAAGGTCGCGCTGGGTTTTTGCTTCTTTGGTGGGTATTACTTCAATTTTACCCGGCCTGCCGCTGGAATGATATTCCAGCGCCTGTTCTACACGTAGTTGTTTGGGCATAATATTTTTGAACTTTTAAAGTAAATGATCATTGAATATTGCTGTAAAAATCATGAACCCAGCTGCATTACTGCTATAATGCTTCTCTTGCGTCGCACTCTTCTGGGTTCTGATTACACCTGAGCAATTTGCATCAACTGCATTAAATGTAAGTTGCCTTTGGTTAAAATGCTGATAAGGCTTTTAACGGCTTGCTACCGGGCAGCAACGGCTGTTGAAAGCTTAACAGTAATTCAAATGTACAAGTGTGCGACGCAAGGAACGATGATAAAAGAACTGCTGCCGGGCCCATAAAAATATACTAAACTGTTTTAATGGGAGTGCAAATTACTACAAAAGAAATTGACGGTATTTTAGAGTACTGAAAGGTTTGTGGTGCTTACAGAAAATGTAACAGCGGTTCCCTTGCCTTCGGCTGTTTTAATAGAAATTTTTTCGCCGAGTTTTGAAAGCAGGTCGAGGCTGAACATTAAACCGAGCCCGGTACCCTTTTCGTTATTGGTACCCCGTGTAGAAATGAATTCTTTTTTATTTATTTTTTCTAAAATATCGTCTGCAATACCCGAACCTTCGTCTTTTACAGATACGAGAATTTCGCCGGAGAAATGTTCTGTTTGTAATACTATGCTTTTACCGGGCGGCGTGAACTTAATGGCATTGGAAATAAGGTTGCGCAAAACAGTATGAATAATTTCTTTATCGGTAACAATTTCTGATGAGGGCGGTATGCGGTTATCTATAACGAGGTCTTTATCCTGAATTGGCTGGTGATACAGGGCAATTACATCTTCCATCATCGCATGCAAATCGAACGGTTCTTTGCTTATTTTTAATGCATGTATCTGCTCCCTTGCCCATAGCAATGTATTATCGAGCATGGTGATAAGGTGGCGGATATCGTTATCGAGCATGAGGCTGAGCCTGTTGAATTCGTATTCATTAATTATTTTTTCCCTTGTAAGATAAAGTGTGTTTTGAAGCGATGTAAGCGGGGAACGTACATCATGTGCTATCATTGATATCAGCTTATCTTTTACTGCATTGATGATGGCCAGCTCACTGTTTTTTGACTCTGTTGAAAGCTGAAGGTGCTTTACCGAAATTAATGCTGCGTTTTTTTGCCTGTACATTAATGCCAGGAACACACCAGCAATAAGCAATATTGCGCCTGTTACAGCAAATATGGCCATTTGCTCTTTTTGCAGACTGTTTTGCAATTTCAATTTTTCATTTTCCTTCTCCTTACGCTGCACATCGAAATCTATCAGCATGCGTTGGGTAGCTTTTGTTTTTTCCTGGTTGTAAAAGCTGTCGTACAGGGTTGTATATACCACCATATGCTCAAAAGCTTCTTTATAATTTCCCATTACGGAATCTGCTTTTGCCATGTACTTCAAATATTTGAGCTGAGGCTCAATAATGCCGGCATTTTTAATTTTTATAAATTCCTCATGAAAAATTTTTGAAGCTGTATCGTAATGTTTTTCAGCCCAGTCAACCGCACCAAGCCCAAGGATTGCCAATGCATAGTCTGCTTCTGCTACATCATCTTTATTATAATTAAGGATTGTTTTTTTATAACATGCTTTAGCTTCCTCGTGCATGCCCCTTTGCTCGTACATATCGCCCATCTGCTGGTAAGTATCGGCTATTTGATATGGCTCCTCCTGTGAAGTAAAGATTGATACCGCATAGTTGAAATGCAATACGGAAGAATCGAGTTCACCATTTGCAGCAAATACTTTAGCGAGGTTAATTTCTGAATCTCCAAGTTCATCTTTATTACCATTTTTCTTTAAAATGCTGCATGCTTTGCGGAGGTATTCTTCGGCGCTTTTTGTGTTTCCTACACCTAAATATTCAGACCCGATATAATCGTATAAAAAACCTACTGCATAAGGATCCCCTGTTTTTTCGGCATAAGGCACTGCCATTAAAGAATACTTAAGCGCTTTGCCCCACTCATTTTCTAATTCATAAACATAGGCAACTCCCAGGTAAGCGTTTTGCAACCAGTAATCTGAATTAATCTTTTGAGCAATTTCAAGCTGCCTGAAGCTGGCATTAAGCGCTTCTGTTGTTTTACGTTCCCATGCATAAACACTGCTTACATGAGATAGTGAAGCGCATTTTGAAAGGTCATCATTTATTTTTTCAGCAATACTTAGTGCCTGAAGCGCATAATATCCCGCAGTTCTTAAATTACTTGTTTGGTACAAAGATGACAGTGTATTTAATGCAGATACCCTTACTGAGTCTTCCTTCATGTGGTTGTGCAAAATATTCAAAACACTATCTATAGGCTTCTTTTGTGAAAAGCAGCAACAAGAAACAAAGGAAAGGCAAAGAAAAAGGATCAGTTTGCGCAGAGAGAAAAGTTTTACCAAAAGGATGTTCATATTATTGGAATAAGGATTATCAGTTCAGGGCCTGAGGCCGGCCCCCAGCCAGGCCATAATACCTATGCCTGTTTCAATTGCTTTTTCATCGATATTAAATTTAGGTGTATGCACATTATGAATAATTCCTGCATCTTCATTTCTAACGCCAAGCCTGAAAAAACAACCTGGTATTTTTTGTGTATAAAACCCAAAGTCTTCTGCACCCATCCTCAATTCTGTTTCTGAAACGTTATTGTTGCCAATATAATCGCCAGCCAGTTCTCTTGCAGCATTAGTAAGGTTTTCGTCATTATCAACAGCCGGATAACCAATATCAATAAATATTTCTGCTTCTGCTCCCATCGCTTCTGCAATACCAATTGTTTGCCGGGTTATTAATTCGTGGGCCCTATACCGCCAGTTTTCATCCATCGCCCTAAAGGTACCCATTAACTTTATTTCGCCAGGTATAACATTGGTTGTGTTACCACCATGAACAGAACAAATAGATAATACAGATGGGGTTGTTGGGTTATTGTTCCTGCTGATGATCTGCTGCATGCTTACAATAATATGCGATGCAACCAGTATCGTGTCTGCCGTAAGATGTGGCGCAGCTGCATGCCCCCCTTTACTTTTAATGGTAATAAAAATTTCATCAGCACTTGCCATGGCCCTTCCGCTACGAAAACTGAGTTTACCTGTTGGTAAACCCGGATGTACATGCAATGCTATAATACCCTGCGGAACAGGGTTTTCAAGCACACCATCTTTAATCATAATACTTGCTCCGCCAGGGTTGCGCTCTTCTCCCGGTTGAAAAATAAGTTTTACTGTACCTTCCCATTCGTCTTTAAGTTCATTGAGAATTTTTGCCGCACCCAATAAACAAGTAGTATGTACATCGTGGCCGCAGGCATGCATTATTCCTTCATTCAAAGATCTGTAGGCTACATCATTTTCTTCTTTTATTGGCAATGCATCCATATCTGCACGTAATGCAATTATCCGGTTTTCAGGATTTTTCCCCTTTATTAAACCTTCAATACCAGTGGTTGCCAATACCCTGAACGGTATTCCAAATTCAATCAATTTACTTTGTACAAAAGATGAAGTTTCAAATTCCTGGTAACTCAGTTCGGGATGTGCGTGCAGGTGGTGCCTTATTTCAACAAAACTATTTTGATATTGGTGCGCCAATGCTTTTATCTTCTCTTTCAGCATAATAAAACACATTCTTAATTTGTAGAAATATCTTCATCGTCCTTAGGAGTATATTCAATCACATCCTCCACAATGTATGCATTTTGCCTGTAAGCGGGGGATAACTGTTTTTGAAAAGACACAGCATCTGGCTTATTTATAAAATTGCCTATCCGCACTTTAAAGTAAGGAGATTGAAATAAAATATATGTTTTTTGCGAAGGGTACATTCTTAGCAGATCCGCCTTCATTTTAAAAGCATCTTCCCTGTTGCGCGTATTAATTACCTGTAACCGGTATCCGCGAAACTGGCCGTTGCTGGTCATTTTCGCGGTTAGTTTATTTACAGCGGATTCTTTAGTGGTAAATATATCAAGGCGTGGGTCTTTATGAACAATAACAGTATCTCTTGCTGCAAACGATGCCGCAGAAAAAAATAAGAAGCTGCTGATAATTAAGTAACTCTTGTTCATCATTTATTTTTTGCAATATAGTGATTACAGAAAATGATGCCAAACTTAGTAATCTGCCGTATCGCTATCCTGCTGCTGCATAATAGCAACACCTGTACTGCAGCCAAGGCGGGTTGCACCCGCTTTTATTAATTGCTTCGCAAATGCATAGGTACGTATACCGCCGGAAGCTTTTATTTTTACATGCGGGGGGAGCTCTTTACGCATTAGTTGCACAGCTTCAATAGTAGCGCCCTTATCAGCATAGCCTGTAGAAGTTTTTAAATAATCTATACCTGCGGCGCCATACAAACCACAGCATTTAATTATTTCATCATCCGTTAAAATACCCGACTCAATAATTATTTTGATCACTTTATCCTTCGGTTTAATGATGGGCATTATATGGTTGAGTTCATTGGCAAGGTATGCCCAGTCATTGTTCTTTAAAGCAATTAAATTAATCACCATATCAAGTTCATCTGCACCATCGATCATAGCAAGAACTACTTCTGCAATCTTTGCTTCTATACCAGCATAACCAAACGGAAAACCAATGACTGTAGCAGTTTTTACGCCGCTGCCTTCGAGCAGTTGCTTTGCCATTTTTACAAATGGTGGCGGCACGCAAACAGCAGCAAACTTATATTCCATTGCTTCGTTACAAAGCTTTTCAATATCGGCAACCCGCGTGGTTGGTTTAAGAATGGTATGGTCTATGTATTCGTTTATATTCATCGGTATGTATTTTATTTTTATGAACCGGGCTTTTGTATCATTGGTCATCGCCTCTTGCGTCGCACTCTTGTACGTTCCCTTCATTGCGAAGCCTCCGAAGCAATCTGCTCTCAGCATTTCAAGCGGCCTGAATTTTATAGAACAGATTGCTTCGGAAGACTCGCTATGACCCAAGACACATCAATCCGCTTTGATCTACGCTTAGGGTAAAAGCTCAATAGAATTACCGAACCTACAAGAGTGCGACGCAAGGAACGATCAAGAAAGAACTTTGGTTTGGTTCAAAAAAAATTATAAAAAAAGAAGACCAAATTTATCAACAATCAAAAGTAAACTAAAATAAAAAAAACAGGATGTGTGTCTTGCAAATGTGCCCGGCTTTGGGTAGCAGGTCATTTATTAGCCGCCGGTTAACTGAAATTGCTCTTTTAAGTTGTAATTTACATCTTCAATTTTTTATATGAAAAATAAACCAACGTATAGAAAAACATACGTTCTTCTTGGCTTTTGCCTCCTTGTTTTAATGAATACTGTGCATGCTCAAAAATTAGTTTTTCTTTTTGGCCATGCAGTTTATGGTACACCATCAGATAAAAATTTTAAGGATAATTACAAATATGGATTAGGCATAGAAGCAGGTGCGGGCCTGGGTTGGGAAAAAACTTTTATCATAGGTACATCTGGATTTTCTGAGTTTAAAAGTGCAGATGGAAATATGCTTGGGCATATTGTTTTAATTCCTGTAAAACTTGGTCTGCGGCAATATGTATTTAGTAAAATGATTTACCTGCATGGAGATTTCGGTATTATGAATATCAAGTATAAAAATGCAAGCACTTCTGAAAGTAAATTCAGCGGCGATTTTGGTGCAGGTGTAAAACTTGCGGGCTTCGAGCTGCAAATGGATTATGATGGCTTCAGCCGCAGCGATCCCTCCGGTTATGCTTCATGGATTAGCCTAAAAGCAGGCTTTGCCATTGGCCTGTAAAAGGCTATATCAGTTTATGTTCGTAAGCGTATTTAACCAGCCCGATCACACTGTTGGTCTTTGTTTTACGAAAGATATTTTTGCGGTGGGTTTCCACTGTACGTTCACTTATATATAAAGTATCTGCAATTTCTTTATTGCTTAATTCCTTTTCTATCAGCTTTATTATTTCTGTTTCGCGTTGGGTAAGGTGGGCTTCTTCATTTTGCTTTTTCATATTTCCAAAGCGTTCCAGTTCCTCTAAAATCTGGTCTCCAAAATAAATGCCACCTGCTGCAATTTTTAGAATCGCAGTAGACAATTCTTCTTTGCTAATGTTCTTCAGCACATATCCCGAAATGTCAGAATCGTTGATCATTTCGCTTACAATTTCGCCCTGACCGCTCATGCTTAAAGCAAGTATTTTCATGGCAGGAAATTGCTTTCTTACTGCTTTGGCTAATTGCTGCCCGTTCATTTCGGGCATCATAATATCTGTAAGTAAAATATCAACGTGTGTGTGCTGCAGCGTTTCCAGCATTTGTTTCGACGAAGTGGAGCAGGCAACAATATTAAATGCCTCGTGATCTTCAAGAAGGGCCTTTATACCGTCGATCACTATTCTGTGATCATCAACTATGGCAATATTTATTTTGTTGGCTTTCATTGGACTTACGCGCAATTTAATCATCGTTGAGCAATTGAGGCTAATATTTTTTATTGACCCGGCAGTTGGTAACACAGATGATGCTTCCGTTGCGTCGCACTCTTCAAGGTTTATATCTCTAATCATCTTTTACTGATGCAAGCCTTTTGCAATTTACACAAGCCGCTTTCTAAAATATTATGACGGCTGTTGGCAGCGTGAATGATCTGCGTCAATTTTATCGCCGGCTAAATTAGGGTGGGCTGTTTCTGCTCAATCAACCTCTGAACGTACAAGTGTGCGACGCAAGAGGCGATGCTATGAAATACAAATGCCCGGTTCATAATTGCATTTATAAAAAGCAAGGCCTTATTTATTTACCGGCACATGTATGGCAACCAAAGTACCGTTGCCGGGTGTAGAATCCCACTCTACCGTGCCTTTAAGGTAATCGATGCGGCTCTTTATATTCTTTAACCCGATACCGTTGAACTTGTCTGTATCGGTAACATCGAAACCTTTGCCATTGTCTTCGATGGTGGCGCTGATGCCATCTGCATCTTTTATAAGCGATATATCGAGCTCGCCTGCTTTGGAGTGCTTAATTACGTTGTTTACGCATTCCTGTATTACGCGGTACAGCACGGTTTCTACGTTACTGTCTATGCGCTCGTTGAGCCCTTCGGTAAACATGCTGATCTTGATGATGTGCTGGTCAATCTTATCGAGAAATTCCCGCACGGCAGAAGCAAGGCCCGATTTAAGTAAAGCATTCGGCATCATATTGTGCGATACGGTTCTTACTTCCTGGCAGCTCTCATCGATAAGCCCCACCACTTTTTCAAAATTGTTTCTTTGTTCTTCGCTGGTAAATGCAAGGTTGCTTTGTATGGCCGAGAGGTTCATTCTTGCGGCGCTCATCATTTGGCCCACACCATCATGCAAATCGCCGGCTATGCGTTTACGTTCTTTTTCTTCGGCTTCAATTACGGCTTTGGTAGCAAGGTCCTGTTGCTTTAAAATCTCTGTTTGTAGCCGTGCCTGTTGCTTTAGCTTAAACCGGTTGTAATAAGAATAACCCAGCAGGCTGCCAAGCAATAATAAACCTGAGATGCCTGCTATCCAGTAATTGCGGGTGGTAATTTCGAACTGCTGCTGCTGAATTTGTTTTTCTTTTTCGGCTGTATCGTAACGTGCAGATAGTTCTTCTACCTGCTTGCTTGTTTCGGTTTTATAGATCGAATCTTTATAAGCAGCAGATTGCTGAAAATATTCCAGTGCTTTTTTATAATCGCCTTTCGCAGATGCTATGTTTGAAAGCTCGCTGTAATTATTGCGTAAAAGATCTGCATAGCCAAGGGCTATGGCTACTTTGTTGCTTTTTGCATAGCTTTCTTCAGCTTTATCGTATTTTTTTTCTGCGCTATAAATGCCGCCGAAATCTGTGTAGGTAAGCGCTATGGTAAAAGAATCTTTTAGTTTTTCGCGAATATTAAGCGCCTGTGTATTGTATTCCTCTGCCTCTGCAAACTTTTTCTGCTGTACATAAACACCCGCAATAAAATTGAGGGAGTAAGCAATGCCAACATCGTCGTTCAGTTCTTTGCAAAGCTCAAGTGAGGCTTTATAGCTTTTAATGGCATCATCAAATTTACCTTCGTATTCGTACAAAACCCCGGCTTCGTTATAGATGGTAGCAATGCCGTTTTTATCTTTCAGTTGGGTATAAAGCCTCAACGCTTTATCGTAAAAATCCTGGGCACGGCTGTACGGACCGATCTTCCTGTATAGCTTACCCAGATCGTTGTACACAGATGCAAGTGAATTCAATTGTTTTTTACTGCTGAATATATCCACACATTTATAATAATAAAAAGCAGCACTGTCGAATTTGCCTTTAAAGTAATGCGCCATCCCCAGGTTGCGGTAGAGTTTTGCCAGGCTAACAGAATCGTTCTTTTTAATGGCGGCATCAATGCCCTTACGGGCAAATTCAATGTTTTCATCAAAGCTGCTAAGGTTCAACTGTGCAGAAAGATTAATGCAGGCGCTAATCAGCGCATCAGGTTCGGGTGAATTGTGCACTATATTCCGCAAACTGTCAATCGTTTCTTTTTGTGCATGGGTGGTAGCAGCCATTAAAATAACCGCAACAAGGAGGCAGGTTTTTTTTCTCATGTTATTATAAACTCAAAACATCCTTCATGTTAAAAATGCCCTTTTTGCCGCCTACGAATTCGGCAGCAAGCACAGCGCCTGAGGCAAACCCTTTGCGGCTGTGCGCCGTATGAATGATCTCAATATCATCAATGGCAGAAGAATATTTTATTTTATGCGTACCGGGTGCAGGGTCAATTCTTTCGCTGATGATCTCCAGTTCGTTTTCATTATCGCTTATATGGTTTACCCAATGCTTCTTGGTTTTAATATGCTGCATCACCTGTTCGGCAATTGTAATGGCGGTTCCGCTGGGGGCATCTTTCTTTTGTGTGTGGTGAATTTCCTCCAGCATTACCTGGTAGCCTTCATGCTTTGCCATTAACGATGCAAGAAAATGATTTACTTCAAAAAACAGGTTTACACCAATGCTGAAATTGCTGGCATACAGCAGCGCAACATCTTTATCAATACAATAATTTTTTACTGCTTCCCATTTATCCAGCCAGCCGGTAGAGCCGCTAACTATTGCTACACCTGCATCTGCACATTTCATAATATTTTCTGCAGCACTGTGCGGACCAGTAAACTCAATGGCAACATCTGCCTGCTTTACATTTTCTATGGTAAAATCTTCCAGGTTTTCTATTCCTGTGCGCAGCACAATTTCGTGGCCTTTCTGCACGGCAATTTCTTCAATGGCATGGCCCATTTTGCCGTAACCGATCAATGCAATTTTCATGTTTACGTTTGCTTTATTGGTTAGCAAAATAAATGAATAATTTTTTGTACCCGGCAGAAGAATATGAATGAAGCTTTACTTGCGTCGCACCCTTGTACATTTGGGAATTTTATTGAGCTTTTACTAAAGCGGAGATCGAAGCGAATATTGTTGCCGGCGATTTTTTTACCGCAGAGGCGGGGAGACGCAAAGACTACTGCCTTGCGGCTTTGCGCCGCTGCGGTTTATTGTATTTTGTTCAGGCATAATCCGAACGTACAAGAGTGCGACGCAAGAGGCGATGCCATGAAATACTTTTGCCTGGTCAAAAAAAATAAACACTAAATATTAATTGCTGAGAGAAGAAAATTAAAAGCCTGCCAGCCGTTTTGGTTGCGGCGTTTTAAAATTTAAAGCCAGGCCCAGGCCTACAGTTTTGGTTAAAGGATTATAGTTGGGCTGCACGTGCATGCTTAGGTCGTCGCTTACATCGAAATCTTTGAGGTGCCCAAAAACAGTGGCATCTACTACGTTTAAACCCCATGCAAACAGGAAGAAAAGCACAGAGTAATCCCTATCCCTCCTGAACTGGTTGCGGTAATACTGCAACGAACCCGCATCTATGGGATAGTGTGTGTCTGGATTAATAAGCTTTTTGTCGATTTTTACATAGCTGGCGGTATCTCCATTGATAACATAGATATAGGCATCCCTTGTTTCTTTATACCATTTGTTGTTGTATAAAAAAGCTACAGCAGGCACTGCCAGTGCCCCGGCTACTATCGGTATTTTCCAATATTCCCTGTTATAAGCCTGGCCCCAGCCCGGCAATACCGCCGACCTGAATGTGGCTTTTTTGGGATCGTGTTTCTTTTTAGCGAGTGAATCTGTGGCTTTTAGTGTGGTATCAGCAGCATTTTTTTTAATGGAAGTATCCGCAACTTTTTTTACACTGCTGTCAATAATTGAAGATGTTGCCAGTTGCTGTTTGTCATTCTGTGCATGCAAAACATTTGTGGCAAGAAAAAGAATAACTGATATAATGATTGTGGTAATGCGCATTAAGATCAACTAACCTCTATATTCATTTGATCCAGAATTTTGTTCAGCTCTTCTAAAGAGTAATACTCAACTGTAATGCTTCCAAACCCTTTCTGGTTATGGGCGAGTTTTACTTTTGTTCCAAAGTGAGACGCTAAAGTATCTTCTATTCTTTTGTAAGCGGCGGGCAATGCAGATTTTGAAGAAGATTTAACAGCATTGCCATCGGACTTATACAGCTTTCGAACGAGTTCTTCGGTTTGACGAACACTGAGTTCTTTGTCTTTTATTTCATTAAAAACATATAACTGTTTGTCAACTGTATCAATACTGATCAATGCCCTTGCATGGCCCATGCTCATAGCACCCTGGCGCACAGCAAGCTGAATATTGGGCGGCAATTTAAGCAGGCGTATATAATTAGTAACGGTACTTCTTTCTTTACCCATGCGTTCTGATACCTGCTCCTGCGTGTAATGCAGTTCATCCATCATGCGTTTATAACTTAGTGCAATTTCAATGGCATTCAGGTCTTCACGCTGCAGGTTTTCGAGCAGGGCAAGTTCTAATAATTCGCTGTCGTTTGCCTGGCGAATGTAGGCTGGTACATCCTTTAATCCGGCAATTAAAGCTGCGCGGTAACGGCGTTCACCTGCTATTAACTGGTATTTGCCGCTGGCCAGCCTTGTTAAAGTTAAAGGCTGAACAATATCGTGCAGCTTAATAGAGGCAGCCAGTTCGCTCATTGACACTTCATCAAAATCGTGGCGTGGGTTTCGTGGGTTTGGCTGAATTTGATCCAATGGAATACGTGTAATAGAAGTTACTGCTTCCACTACATTGGTCTTTAATGAGCCCGATGTTGTTTTAAGGTCTGCATCAATATTCTGCAGCAGCGAACGGATGCCTTTACCTAATGCGTCTTTATTTTGTTTGGGAGTAGTCATGTTATAAGATTTAAGGTTTAAGGTTTAGGGTTTAAGGTAAAACACATCTCTCTGGCTTTACCTTCTGCCTTTCACCATCAACCTTTTTATTCAATAATTCTTTCTTCGTTGGTCATTTTCGTCATCCCGTTTTTCTGCAAAATTTCTTTGGCGAGATTAAGGTAGTTGATGGCACCTTTGCTGTCAGCATCGTATAAAATTACCGGCTTGCCTACACTCGGTGCCTCACTTAAACGCGTATTGCGGTGAATAATAGTTGTAAAAACCATTTCTTCAAAATGCCTTCTTACTTCGTTTACTACCTGGTTGCATAAACGCAGGCGGCCATCGTACATCGTCATTAAAATACCTTCTATTGCCAATGCTGTATTCAGCCTGCTTTGTACGATTTTTATAGTATTTAATAACTTACCCAAACCTTCAAGCGCAAAGAATTCGCACTGAACAGGAACAATAACGCTGTCGGCTGCGGTTAATGCATTTACAGTAATTAAACCCAGGGAAGGCGAACAGTCAATAATAATGAAATCGTAATCTTTTCTTACAGGTTCAAGAATTGTTTTTAAAACCTGCTCCCTGTTTGGGTAATTGATCATCTCTATTTCAGCACCAACCAGATCAATGTGCGACGGTATCAGGTCAAGATAAGGTATATCTGTTTTTAAAATTACATCC